>CACZNT010000183.1 GCA_902782635.1 uncultured Coriobacteriaceae bacterium | reverse complement strand
CGCCGCATCCCCGGCGTGGTGGACGCGCGCCAGTACACCGTGCCCGTGCCCAAGGCGCTCGAGCGCGTGCGCGCCGGTGAGCAGCCCGAGCTCAGCACCCGTGAGAAGCACACGCGCGAGTGCTACGTGGTGGCCGAGGAGGGGGCGGACCTCGCCGAGATCGAGCGTGCCATCGTCGAGATGCCCAACTACTTCGCCGACTACGACACGAGCGTCAGCTTCGTGAGCCTCGAAGAGCTCAAGGAGCAGCACGCCGGCCTCCCACATGGCGGAAGCGTCCTGCGCAGCGGGGTCACCGGACTCGACGGCGAGTTCTCGAACACCCTCGAGTTCTCGCTCGCCCTCGACTCAAATCCGCACTTCACCGGCAGCGTCCTCGTCGCAGCCGCGCGCGCCGCGCACCGCATGGCCGAGTCCGGACAGACGGGCGCCCGCACCATGCTCGACATCCCGCCCGCGCTGCTCAGCCCGCTTGGGGGCGACGAGCTCAGGGCGCACCTGCTCTAGGAGGTTCCCATGCCCGCAAGCCCGCTCATCTACGACAAGCTCTCGCTGGGCGATCGCGGCCAGCTCATGTTTGCCGGGCTCGACACCCTCGAGCTGGCGGAGGAGTTCGGCACGCCGCTCTACCTGCTCGACGAGGACCGCGTGCGCGAGAGGTGCCGCAGCTACCAGGAGGCCCTCGCCTGGCACATGCCAGAGGGCAGCCGCGCCTACTATGCCAGCAAGGCGCTCTGCTTCAAGGGCATCTACCCCATCATCGCCGACGAGGGCATGGGGGCGGACGTCGTCTCCCCCGGCGAGATCGCCACGGCGCTCGCGGCAGGCTTTCCGGCCTCCGACCTCTGCTTCCACGGCACGAACAAGACCGTCGCCGACATCGCCTATGGCGTCGGCCAGGGCGTGGGGCTCTTCGTGGTGGACAACCCCTCCGAGCTCGCAGACCTCAACTGCATGGCAGCCAGCGTCGGGGTCGTGCAGCGGGTGCTTCTGCGCGTGACGGTAGGCCTCGACCCTCATACCTTCGCCGCTGTGAACACCGGACGCGTCGACTCGCAGTTTGGCGTGCCCATCGAGACGGGCCAGGCCGCGGCCTTCCTCAAGGACGCCCTCGCCTGCGAGGCCATCGAGGTCGTGGGCTTCCACAGCCACATTGGCTCGCAGATCTTCGACGCCTCCTCCTTCTGTGACCAGGTGGACATCCTGCTTGCCTTTGCCCTGCGCATGCGCGATGAGCTGGGCTACGTTGCCGAGATCTTCAACCTGGGCGGCGGCTTCGGCGTGCCCTACACGCAGGACGACCCCGAGCTGGACATCGCCGGCAACATCGCGCTCATCGCGGAGCACCTCAAGGCGGGCTGCGCCGCGGGCGACTACTCCGTGCCCAAGGTGTTCCTGGAGCCCGGCCGCTCCATCGTGGCCGACGCCGGGATCACGCTCTACACCGCAGGCGGCGTGAAGACCATCGAGGGCTACCGCAGCTACGTCACCGTCGACGGCGGCATGACCGACAACCCGCGCTACGCCCTCTACAAGAGCCCCTACACGGTGGTGAACGCCAGCAATGCCGGCGACGATGCCGATTTCGAGTGCACGATCGCGGGCAGGTGCTGTGAGAGTGGCGACCGCATCGCCGAGGACATCCGGATTGCGCGGCCCCAGCGCGGCGACATCATCGCCGTGCTGGGAACCGGCGCCTACAACTTCGCCATGTCGTCAAATTACAACCGCGTGCTGCGGCCGGCGCTGGTCGTCGTATCGGGCGGCAAGGCACGGCTCGCGGTGCGCCGCCAGACCATAGACGACCTGCTCGCCCTCGAGATGTAGGCCCCATGTCGTAGCGTCCCCACCCCTGCGCCCGAGACCCCGGCAACTATACTTCTTAAGGTATGAGACAGCTGGGAAGGACGGATGGGTCTTGGCCTCGGAGGACATCGACGAAGAGCTGGATAGCGATCGCTCGGAGGGCGCAAGCGAAGAGCGTACTCTCAGGCAGATGCGCCTGCTCGCCTTCTGCGACCGCTTCGCCATCGCCATCGGGCTCATCTTCCTTGAGCTCGTGCTCAAAGCCTCCACGACCGGGGGCTTCTGGCCCGCCATCGCCATCATCATCCCGCTCTCCGTGGTAGGCGGCGAGCTGCTCCAGCTCATCCCCTCGCTCGCGCCGAATCTGCGTGCGCACGACATCGTCCGCAGCGGCATCCTGGCGCTCTTGGGCGTGGGCTTCTCCATCGAGTACTTCGTGTTCCGCCAGTTCAAGGTGTTCTACGACGTGCCCACCGTGCTCGCCGGCTCGGGCGACGTGGCCAAGCAGTTCACGGGAGCTGCGGCTGCCATGGTGTTCACCCCGTCGGGGATGCTGAGGATCGCCCTCTTCCTGGCGCCGGCTGTGGTCTCGTGGCTGCTCGCACGCAGGAGGCGCGACTTCGAGGGAGCCCCGCCCGCGCTCGAGGAGCCCTCCCTCATCGCCAAGACGATTGCCGGGGCCTACCTCGTCTCGCTTCTCGCCATCCAGCTCGCGAGCGGCACGTCCGACCTCTACTGGAAGCGCTTCAGCTTCCAGGGCGGGGTCGAGCGGCTGGGCCTGGCCACGGCCGTGCGCAAGGACTTCCAGGCCGGCCTCACCGGGCAGCGCACGTCCTTCGAGGAGGTAGCAGCCACGGCGCCCGCAGATGTGCCCGTGCGCGAGGAGGCTGCCGAGCCGGACGTCGACCGCAGCCCCAACGTCCTCGACATCGACTTCTCGGCGCTCGCCGCCTCCACGGATGGCCGCTGGGCAGAGATGGACAACTACGTCGCCGGCCTCACGCCGAGCGCAAAGAACGAGATGACGGGCCGCTTCGAGGGCTACAACCTCATCTTCATCTCCGCAGAGGCCTTCTCGGCTGAGGCCATCCGCGAGGACACGACGCCCACACTCTGGCGCATGGCGAACCGCGGCATGCAGTTCCTGGACTACTACCAGTTCGACAATGCGGGCACCACCGGCGGGGAGTGCGCGAACATCTTCGGCATGCTCGCCACCGAGGGCGGCTCCTCGGTGAAGGGCACCTCCGGCTACGACAACCACATGACGATGGGGAGCATGCTCGACCGCGAGGGCTACGAGGGCTGGGCGTTCCACAACAACACCTACACCTACTACGGGCGCGACCTCACCCACAACAACCTCGGCTACAGCCATGGCTTCATGGGCTATGGCAACGGCATGGAGCAGTGGGTTACCTGGCAGTGGCCCGAGTCCGACCTCGAGATGGTGCGCGGCACCTTCGACGAGCTGTACTCGGGAAGCGAGCCCTTCAACGTGTACTACATGAGCGTGAGCGGGCACTCGGGATACTGGCCGGGCGAGAATGCGATGGCCGACCTGCACTGGGATGCGGTGGCCGACCTCGACTACTCCGAGCCCGTGAAGGGGTACCTCGCCTCGAACATCGAGCTCGACCTTGCCATGGAATACCTCATCGGGCGCCTCGAGGAGCTGGGGATGGCCGATCGCACCGTGATCGTGATAAGCGCCGACCACTTCCCCTACGGCTTGGATGATGACGGTCCGCTGGGGCAGCTCCCCTACCTCTCCGAGCTCTACGGCTACGAGGTGACGGACTACTTCCAGCGCGACCACAACCGCCTCATCATCTGGAGCGGCGCGCTCGAGGATGAAGAGCCCATCGTGGTGGACGAGCCGGTGTTCTCCGTCGACGTCCTGCCGACGCTGCTCAACCTCTTCGGTTGCGAGTGGGACTCACGGCTGCTGCCGGGACGCGACGTGTTCTCGGATGCGGAGCCCTTCGTCTACAACCTCGAGTACGACTGGCGCACCGAGCTGGGCACGTACTACGCGGGTTCGGGCAGCTTCGTGCCGGCATCAGATGACGTCGAGATACCCGAGGGTTACGTCGATCAGCACAGCGCGATGGCGCAGAACCGGATAGCCTACATGCGCGGCGTCCTCGAGACCGACTACTACCGCCACGTCTTCGGCACCTAGCCTCTGCGTGACAGATGGGGACAGTCCCCATCTGTCACAAAACGTGACACTTGGGGACAGTCGGGACTGCGGACAAAATCTTGGAGATGATCCGGGAGGAGTCCGCATGAGGACCTACACGATGCAGGAGAGGCTCGACGCCGTCG
>CACZNT010000182.1 GCA_902782635.1 uncultured Coriobacteriaceae bacterium | reverse complement strand
TCTGCCTGGAAGAGCTCGGTCACAAGCGACGTGCCGCTCTTGTAATGCTCGAGCGCCTGGGCGATGGTAGTGCCCTTCTCCACGGGAATCACAATCGGGTCGACAAAGTCGTCACCCTCGACGGAGCTCGCGTGCAGCGTGAGCGTGGGCAGCTTCTCCCACAGGAACTTGATGGTGCCGCCCTCGGAGAAGTCGACGGTAATTGTCTCGCCCGGCTTGCCGGTAACCTTGGCGCCGGTCTTGTTCTGCGTTACCTCGATGCCATCGAATTCGTAACCTTCTGCAGGCAGAACCCTGGGCTCATCGGAATACGCATCGTAAAGCTCTTGCGAAACATTGATTGTAACCGGCAGGCTTGCGTTGTATTTCCTCCACTTCACGGAATCCGTCCAAGCAGATTGCTTTACCCCGCCGTTCGCGTCGTAGGTAACGGTGACGGCCTCGAAGAGGTACACGACGATCCTGGCGTTGGTTTCCGGCATCGTGAAGGTAAAGGTCACTTCGCTGAAATCGTCCGAATACTTGGGCACGAGATCCGCAATTGTATTCCCAGGGTTGTTATACGCTGCAAGCGAAGCGTTGTCCGTCACCTTCACCGTAGCGGTGACGCTTGAGCCGGCGGGGATGTCCTTAGCCGTAATGTTGCCCGAGGTGGGCGTCCAGTCCTCGCCGTTTACCGTAAGCGACTTGACGAGCGTCTGCGGCTGCGCCCCCGGGTACAGGTTCGTGAACGCGAACGAAAGCTCGTATGAAGGCGTAGCCGCAGGAATTGTAACGGCTACAACAGCCTCGATACCCATGTATCCATTACCGGAAACCACTGCCGCAAAATTGCCCTGTGCAGACTTTGTTCCGCCGGTGACCTGCAGTTCCGTATTGAAGGATGAGCCACCAGCCGTTGCGGCAAAGCTGTCGGTGCCTTCGGCAAGACGCACGTAGGCATAGTATGTCTGACCTGCTTCGAAAACCGTAGAGGAATCAAGCGTCTCCCTCCCATAGAGAGCGCTGGATTTCACCCATCGCACGTTGGGGCCATGGAGCTCTGTATTGGTGTCGAGCGTATATCCTACACCGCTCGGCATGCTGACCTGCGGAGCCGTTGCCGCCGTCGTTCCCGCAGCAGGCGCAGTGATCGTGACGCTGGCGGTTTCTCGGCCGAATGAGGCCTCCGCCTCGGTGTCGGTTCCCGCAACGAGGGTGGTTGAGGCAGTCGTGACCCTCCTGTTGGAGGGCGTGGACTTGATCCACCATCTGTTGAACTTGTAGCCGGAATCGGGAACGGCCTCGACGCTCACCTCCGTGCCCTCGGGCCAGGTGCCCTTGAACTCGGTGCCGTAGTCGGCGCCATTGACCTTGACCTTGCCATGGCCAGGCGTGCTCACCTTCATGTCGACAGTGGGGGTGCCGCCTGCAGGCGCGCCGAGCTTGGGGGCTGCGGCGGCCTTGAGCGGGGCGGCCGTGGCGGACTTGGGGGTGGAGGCGGGCTTCGACTTCGCGGGGTCGCTCGTCGTTGCGGGGAGGTCCTTCGACTCCGCGCTGCGCGCTCCGCTCAGGACGACACCCTGGTCGTCTTTCGTTGCAGAGGGGTCCTTCGACTCCGCGCTGCGCGCTCCGCTCAGGACGACACCCTGGTCGTCCTTCGTTGCAGAGGGGTCCTTCGACTCCGAGCTGGGAGCTTCGGCAGGAGCGACGCTCTGGTCGTCCTTCGTTGCAGAGGGGTCCTTCGACTCCGCGCTGCGCGCTCCGCTCAGGACGACACCCTGGTCCTGCGGCGTAACCTCGGTTGCGACCTCGACCTCGCCGTCGTCAACCGAGGCGAAGGCAAGCGTCCCCCTCCCTGCCAGGAAGATCCCCAGCACGAGGAAGAGTGCGGCCACGAAGCTCATCAGGCGCTTGGCGTTGGCGTTCATCGTTGCCCCCATTCAACATGGTGCTAGATACGTAAATCATAAGGCGCGGCTGACGACCCCATGCGCAAGCATCCCATTTGTCAATGACAAATCGTCAACATTGTTGCCCCATGTTCAGAAAGCACTTTCGCTAGACGTATCCTATGGGTGACCTTATTTTTGGGACGCACGATGAATGGTCTTTGCCGGTGCACCGCAGCGCAAGGAGGGGCCATGTCGTTTTCGGAGAAGCTCGAGGAATACCTTAGCCTGCTTGACGTCACGGCACGCGAGCTTGCGCAGGCCTCCCAGCTCGCGCCTTCCACCATCAGCCGCTATCTCTCGGGCACCCGCACGCCCACGACCTCGGGCGATGCCGTCGCCCGCCTCGCCAAGGGCCTCGCCAAGCTGGGAGAAGGCCGTCTCGACGAGGCGACCGTCGCGTCCGACCTGCAGCGCGAGCTCTCGGGCGGCAACGTGGACGGGAAGCTCATCAACCAGCATCTCGACGCGCTCATGCAGGCGCTCTCGATCAACGGAAATCGCCTGGCCCGCGCGCTGGGTTTCGACCCGTCCTACATCTCGCGCATTCGGTCGGGACAGCGCCGTCCCGCGAGCGCCACGGCCTTCGCCGAGCAGGTGGCTCGCTACGTGGCCCGCGACTGCACCGACGAGGCGCAACTCGTGGCCATCGCCCAGCTTCTGGGCGTCGGCATGCGGGAGGTGGGCGACCCCGAGGCGCGCGAGCTCGCCATCTGCACCTACCTGGGATCCGACGGCGAGTCGGAGGAAGACCGCTCGCTCATCGAGGAGCCGCTGACGCGCTTCCTCATGGCGCTCGACGCCTTCGACCTCGACCGCTTCCTGGAGGAAATCCACTTCGCCGACATGCGCGTGCCGACGCTGCCGTTCCAGCTGCCGACGAGCAAGACCTACACCGGCATCGAGGAGATGAAGCAGGCCGAGCTCGACTTCCTGCGCGCCGCCGTCACCTCGCGCTCGACCGACGACGTCATCTTCTATTCCGACATGCCGCTCGGCGAGATGGCGCAGGACAAGGAGTTTGCCCGGAAGGTGATGGGCGGCGTGGCGATGCTGGTGCGCAAGGGCATCGGCATCCGCAACATCCACGACGTGCATCGGCCGCTCGAGGAGCTTTTCATGGGGCTCGAGGGGTGGCTGCCGGTGTACATGGCCGGCGCGATGGAGTCGTACTACCTGCCGACGCCGACGAACGGGTCGTTCCTGCACTTCCTGCGCTCGGCCGGGAGCGTGGCCGTTTCGGGCGAGGCCGTAGTGGGCGACCAGGGGTCGGGACGCTACGTGCTGGTGAAGTCGCCAGTTGACGTGGCCTACTACCGACTGCGCGCGACGCAGCTGCTGTCGCGGGCGAAGCCGCTCCTGCGGGTGTTCCGCGAGGGGCAGGAGGCCGAGCTCGAGACTGCGCTGCGCAAGCTGCATGCGGCGTATGGCGACGGGACGGTGAGCGTGGGGGCCGGCGAGTTCTCGACACTGGAGATCCGCGCGCTGCCGGGACGCTACGTGCTCATCTCGAAGTCGCGCGCGCCGCGCATCGACTTCCTGGTGGAGCATCCGGCCCTGGTGCGGGCCCTCGAGCAATTCCGCCCCACCTTGTTCTGATGTGACAGTTGGGGACAGTCCCCAACTGTCACGTTCGCTAACGGAAGTCAGAGGGGCGGGTGTCATCCTGAGCGAGCGAAGCCCCTGTGTCATCCTGAGCGAGCGAAGCCCCCTGTGTCATCCTGAGCGAGCGAAGCGAGTCGAAGGATCCCCTGAGGTCCTTCGACTACGCGCCTTCGGCGCTCCGCTCAGGACGACACGCAGTTGCCGGCGCTCCCCTCAGGACGACACGCAATAAAATGAGTCAATTGACTACGTCCCTATTGACTCATTTTCGCGGAGATGACGTAGCTGCAGTCGGCCGGGGTCGCGAGGGCGGGGTCGTCAAACGCGAAGGCCAGCTCCCGGCCCAGCTCGCGCATCGCCAGGTCGAAGTGCGCGAGGGCGATCCCCATGTCGACCTTCTGGATATCGATGGGCTCGGTCTTGCCCAGGCTGTGCAGCTCGAAGAAATGGATGACATCGCCCGCCACCACCACGCGCCAGGGCTGGCGGTTCGTGGCCGACGGGGCGAGCCGCACGGCCTCGAGCGCACGCGCGAGCGCATCGTCACCAACCTGCGCGGCGGACAGCGGATGGGCGAAATCGTCAGCGAAGAAGAGCTGCTCGAAGGGCAGGCGCGCGTCGGCCTTGAGGGCGCGGCGCATGGCCCGCTCGCGCACGGTCCGCTTCTCGGCGACATGCCCCACCGGGCTCGCGCACGGCATGACCTCGTCCTCCCCCACTTCCATCGCTCGCTCGAACTCGGGGCGGTTGATCGAGGCGGCAAGCATCACCGTCCCGATGCCGCACGCCCACGCCTCGAGGCAGAGCTGCTCGAACTCGTAGCCAAAGGCCAGCTCGCAATGCTCGACGAGGGGCACCTTGGCCGCAATGTAGGCCTGCTCGCCGACGATGACCGGGCTCTTGAGCCCGTGCTCCGCGGCGTCGAGCAGTCGGATGTCGACCGGGATGCCGAGCGGGTTTTCCAGCGTGGCGATGCGCCCGAGCAGCCAGTCCCGTTCCTCAGACGTGAGCGGCGTGCCGTCGAAGGTGCGCACGCTGCGGCGGCTCTCGATTGCCTCGATGATGGATGCCATGGCGTTCCTCCGGATGGGTCGAAGGCCGAAAGGTAATCTCAACTGGCCATTTTGCGCCATGTTGGGGTGTGGAGGCCAGACCTGTCCCCAATGTCATGACAAAGGGGACTGTCCCCCTTGTCATGACAAGGGGGACAGGTTTGGATGGTAGGACGGAAGGGGGCGGGTTGCCGTACCATCTAATGTAAACGACGCCGTCGGAGGTACACGATGAAGAAGCCCACCCAACTGCAGGCATTCGACGCGCTCTACACGATCGCCGCGGCCGACGGTCGCGAGGAGGCGTTGTTTGGCGACAGCATCCTGTTGGCCCGCCCCTGCCTGGAGAAGTCGCTCATCGACTGCAAGAACAGCCACATCTACCTCGAGTTCCCGCTTCTCGGGGAGCCCGGCTTCGACCTGCTCACCGTCCACTCCGGCGTGAAGTCGGGGACCAAGTTCGCGCCCGGCGCCGGCTACGGCTACCAGCCCATGTACGACTGGTTCGCCACGATCGAGGAGCCGGACAGCGACAAGGTCAATACCGTGAGCTGCGGCATCGAGCTCGACATCTCCGACGGCGAGACCGAGCGCGCCGGCGCCTACATCCAGCAGCGGCAGCGCACCGAGCTGGTCGAGCCCTTCCTCGCGTCGGTTGGCGAGCAGGAGCGCGCGGCGAGCTACCTGGAGACGCTCGAGCGGATGCCTGAGGGATGGCCGCCCGCCTACGTGGGACTCTTCCCCGGCCGCCCGGGAACGCCCCTGCGCATCGGCGGCTACATGGCCGGGAACGTCCGCAAGCTGATCGTGGCCGACCCCCAGGAGCTGGGCCGCGCCTTCGACGCCATTGGCTTCACGGCCTACGACGCACCCATGCTCGAGCGCTGCGCGGAATTCATGGACCTCTGCCCCAGCGTCGACTTCCAGTTTGACATCATGCCCGACGGCAGCCTCGGCGATACCTTCGGCCTCTCGCTCTCCTTCAACGAGACCTACCCGCGGCAGGCGCGCGAGTGCATGGAGACGGGATACGGCGCGCAGGTCATGGAGCACCTGCAGGGCTGGGGCCTCGCCGACGACCGCTGGAAGCTCATCGCCGGCGCGGCGTTTGGCAAGCACATCCCCTTCGAGCAGGAGGACGGCAGCGAGGGCCGCTATGCGCTGGCCGTGCGGTTCAACTACGCGAAGGTGAAGTTCACCGGCTGCGAGATGCGGCCAGCGAAGTTCTACCTCACGCTGCAGCACGGGGAAGTTGAGGTGTGAGGCGTGATGTGACACGTTGGGGACAGTCCCCACAGTCACATAAGGCAAGCCTTATGTGACAGATAGGGACAGTCCCCCAAGTGTCACATCACCTGACAGATAGGGACTGTCCCCCAAGTGTCGCATCAGATGGGTTGGGCGAAGCAGTGCAGGTAGGCCTTCGCCGGCAGCGGCCTGCAGTTTTCCCACTTGAGCTTGACGAACGCGGGGCTGCAGCCCACGGCGCACAGGCGAATCTCGCCGTCATCCATCTCGGGCACCCCGATGGCGAAGGTGACCTCGTCGAGCGCACGCCAACGTTCGTCGGCCAGGCCCCACTCCTCGATGGTCGACATCAGGTCCGCGCCGAGTCCCTCGGAAAAGTACGTCGACACCCCACCGGAGCGCTTGGGACTCACGCCCATGCTCAACGGGAGCGAGTCGCCGATCGTGCCGTCATCATAGATGTCCATCTGCAGCTCGAAGGCCTGCGGCAGGCCCGCGAGGCGCTGCAGGCGCGAGAGCATCTCCCCGTCGAGCGCCTCGAAGCCTATCGCGCGCAGGTCGCGCTCGAGCACCGAGATGTCCTGCGCATAGGCCGCCTTGAGCTCGGAGCTCACGAAGCTTCCCAGACGCAGCGGTCGCCTGGGGCGACCATCGAAGAGCCCGATGTACCAGACGCGCCAGCCCTCGGGCAGCGCGGCACGGAGCTGCTGGTAGCGTTCGAGCTCGTCCGGGCAACCCGCCGATTCGAAGAGCCCCACCTCGTCGTAGAGGGGCGCGTTGTTGACGTTCACGTAGAGGGCGGGCGGGCCGTCGTAGGGATCATCCTCGCCCAGACCGCTCAGGTCGTGCGCGAAGCCCAGGCCGATGCCGCCCGTCTCGCGCTCGATGTACCAGTCGAAGATGCCCTGCCGGCCGAAGCCGTCGCCCTCGACGAAGCGGTCGCCGGGCGCGAGATTGGGCCGGTCGAAGTAGACGTGGAGGTCGAAGGTGCGCTCGCCTGCGAGCGGGGCCTCAAACCAGAAGGTGGGGCTGTCGCTGCCGATGAGGCTGCGCCTGTAGGCGTCGAGCGCGCGTTCGAAGGCGCGGCTGCGCTCGCGTGTCTCGGGATTCGACAGCTCGCCGAAGAGCTCGCGACCGCCGCGTTTCTCGATGACGCGGCACGCGGTCTCGAATCGCTCCTCGCGCTTGTCAATTGCACCCATCGCTCCTCCAAACCCGAAAACGCGAAACCTGGCTCGCCATTTCGCATAGCCTGCGCCGCGTGCGAAGCCTCATCGGCCTCGTTCGCATACGCATCGCCTATCCGGGAAAGAACCCACCCCTCTTCGCACATTCTACGACGATGGAGAGGAACGTCCGGTTGTAGGTGTTCTCGACGTCGTCCGCATCCCGGCTCGAGGCCTCGGTGATCGACGCGATCGCCTGCTCGTAGGGCTGGCCGCCCAGGAGCCACCCGGCCAGGGCCATCCCCGAGAAGATGGCGTTGTCGATGCCCCCGGCGAGTATGGTGATGAGGCCGGCCGCATCGCCGAGCAGGTACGCGTCCTCGCCCACGCGCAGCTGGACCTCCCCCATCGAGGGGATGGGGGCGCCGCGCAGCTCGGGCTGCTCGATCCCCAGGCGGTTCGTGCAGAAGCTCGCGAGCCACTCGCGGCACGCGGCCCCCGTCGCATTCGGGTCCATGATCACTACGCCCACCGTGGCATCATCGCCACGCGGCATGTACCAGCAGTAGCCCGGCTGCCCCAGCGAGTGCTCCATCACCATGTCCTCGCGGAAGAGCGGGACGCTGCCCTCCAGCGCGGGGTACGTGCGCTGACGCTTCTCCGCGAGCAGCCGGCGCACCGCCGACCCGGCTCCGTCGGCTCCCACGATCACCTGGTAGGCAACCTCAACGTCGCGCCCCGTGCGCAGGTCGCGGAAGACGGCGCGCTTGCCCTGCGCGTCGATGCGGTCGAGGCGCATGCGGTCCATGATGCTCCCGCCCGCCGCGAGGTAACGCTCGAGGCAGAAGTCGTCGAGCTGCTTGCGCCGCATCGAGCAGAGGAGGGTGGGCTCGGTGAGGTTCACGTCGAGCGCGCAGCTCGTCCAGCTTTCGATGTGGTGGATTGCGAGGGCGTCCACGCGCTCGGGGCCGAAGATCTCGCGAAGGAGGTCACGCGCTTCCTCGCGGAAGAGGCCGGCGCACAGCTTGTCCTTGCGGCGCGCGTCGCGCAGCTCCATGGCGAGTACGCGGCGTCCGCCCCGGGCGAGCAGGTAGCCCGCCACCGAGCCGGCAAGCCCCGCGCCGACGATGAGGACGTCGGTCTCTGTGGTGGTTGCAAGCGAATCGTCCACGTGGCGCTCCCTTCGTGATGTCCGCATCAATGGTACGCCTGGAGGCGGCACTCCATCCTGCGGGGGCGGTCGCGGGGGACGGTCGCGGACGATGGCGGGCGACGGTCGCGGGCAATCGCGCCCGGTCGTGGCCGGGACGCGCCCCCGCTGCGTACAATACGTTGATGACATTCGTCTCGCGACGCCCCGCCGAAAGGATGGCAAACGTGCTGCTCCATGGATCTCCCGCCCGGATCGAGGGCCCCATCCTGCCCTCCGCCGGCCAAACGAACGAGGACAGCGGCGCGCAGCCCGTCGTCTACGCCACGCCGTCCGCGGGCTGGGCGCTCATCTTCGCGACGGCCCAGGAGCGCATCACCCCGAACGCGGACAACAGCATGCTGCACGACAACGGCGCCACCATCACGATCTACGTGGCCGAGGACTCGATGGAGCTCGCCGATTCCGGCTACATCTACGAGCTCGAGGAGGCAGATTTCCGCGTCGAGACGAAGGCGGAGCTCGTCTCGTCCGAGCCGGTGGACTACGTCTGGCGCTACCTCGTCCCCTCGGCCCCCTTCGTCTCGCGCGACGACCCGTCGCGCCTGGTGGTGGACACCAAGCGGGTGACGGCGTTCCTCGAGCGCCTCTTCGCGACGCGGCGCACGATGCAGGCGCTCTACGAGGGCCTCGGCCTGAGCGATCGCTTCGCCGAGGCGTTCGCGGCGCACGAGTCGATACCCATCGTGGGCTCGATGGCCACCGACATCCTCCACGGCTACTTCCACGCCCTGCGCACCTCGCTGCTCGCCCAGCTCATCTACCTGCTGGAAGAGCCCTCTGCGGCAGGCGCTCCCCCGGAGCTCGCGCTGGGCGCGGCGCTCCACGACGTGGGTCGCTTCTCGGAGAAGGGCACGCCGCACGGCGAGGCGGGGGCACGCTGGGTGCACGCCCATGCGTCGCTTGCGGGCGATGTGGACGTGGCTGCCGTGGCGTCGCTCGTCGAGCAGCACTGCCTCCCGGAGGACGACCCCGACCAACCCCTCGAGCTTTCCGCCCTCAAGGATGCCGACGCCGTCGACCGCTTGCGCTTCCTCGTCGAGTCGCAGCGTCCCCGGCGCGAGTACCTGCGCCTTCCCGTGACGGGCTCCGTCCTGGACGCGCTCGGCCCGATGGCGGAGGAGCTCTATGCCCCGGAGTATCGGCTTCAGCGGGCCTTATTCGCCGCGCAGACGAGCGGCAGGTCCTCAGACGGGCGCCTCCTCCTGGAGCGGCCCGGGCGCACGATGGCGGTGGAGGCCGCGCTCAAGCAGCTCTTCCAGCAGGGTGCGGCGGAGCTCACCGGATGCGACCGCGCGGACGCCGTCGCATGCTTGCATCGGATTGCCCCGGATGACGACGGCGCGCAGAAGGTGCTTGCCGTGCCCATCGTCGGCAACTCACCCGCCGAGCTGCGGATACTCGCAAATCCCTGGAGCATGCCCGCGAGCAGGCTCCCCGAGGGCACGCTCGACGAGCTTCGGGCGATCCTCGGCTGGACGCAGGGCACGCGCTCGCACTCGGCGAACATCGTGTGGGGACAGGCCCTGGCTGCAGGGGCGGAGGGGCTCTCGTGCCTGGGCACCGACCAGGCGTCGCACTGGCCGATGGCAAGCCCCGAGGCAGAGGCGTTCTTCGCGAACGTTCCCGCAGGCGAGGCCCTGCTCGAGGGTGCGAGGCGCGTGGAGGACAAGGTGTGCCTCGGCTGGAAGGTCAGCGGGCTGCGCGCGCACCCGGGCTCGCCCGCAACGCCTGCGTGCCTGGCCCTCTGCCCGGAGGATGGGTCGGGGCAGGACGTGTCCGCGCCCGCCCGCGTGCTGGACGGGCTCGCGGCCGACGGGGCGAGGTGCGCCGTCGAGGAGATGGCGACCCTGCTCGAGAGCCTCGGGATGGCATCCGAGCTCGTCTTGGGGCTGACGGCCGAGGGCGAGCCGTGCGGCCAGGCGGGCATCGTCACGCGCTGGACCATCACGGCCGACAAGGACAAGATCTCCGCGCTCCTCGGCGAGCTGCGTGAACGCGGCCTGGCCGACGAGCGGGTCGAGCGCTGTCCGGGCATGAGCTTCAGGCGGGCGATCAGCGCCGTCGACAGCCAAAACGTCAACTACGAGGTCTCCCTGTCGAGCGTGCCCTGCGGCCTGGAGCTCCTCTGGGACGCCGACGGCGCCATCGTGAGTACCGTCTACCTGCAGGAGATCATCGCCGGCATCTACTAGGCACGACGGGCGTCGGGCTGCGTCGGGCGACGGCCGACCCCACGTCCCCGGCACGTCGGGCGAATGACGCTAAGCTGGCGGGCGGGCAACGACCATATAATGATGTGGAGGGTCAAGCCAAGGCTTGGCATCTGGCGCTCGCAGCCAGATGACCGCTCGAACACAAGGAGAGTCGAACATGGAACGAACCGCAGCTCAGGCAGGGTGGCACGTCTCGAGGTACAACCTTTCCGCGAAGGTTCCCGACTCCCCCTACATCGCCATCGCGAACCTCTACAAGGGGACCTGCGCCAAGTACACGCCGATCGAGCTCTACCTGCTGAGCGCGCTCGACGAGATCTCCGAGAACCATCCCGTCATCGAGCGCTTCGCCGGCCGCGGCGTCATCGCGAACTTCGACGAGCGGGCCGCGCTCGAGTCGATGGGCCGCGCCGCCTGCGCCGCGCCCCACACCATCTCGCTCACCATCTGCCCCACGATGGGCTGCAACTTCGACTGTCCGTACTGCTTCGAGGACCACTTCGCCGGCAAGATGACCAAGGAGGTCCAGGACGACGTCGTCGCCCTCGCCGAGCGCATGCTGGAGAAGGGCCACCTGAACGACCTGGGCGTCACCTGGTTTGGAGGCGAGCCGCTGCTGGCACCCGACGTGATCGAGTCGCTCTCCGAGCGCCTCATCGCGCTCGTCGAAGAGAGGGGCGGCGAGTACAACGCCGCCATCGTCACGAACGGGTACCTGCTCACGGCCGAGAACGTCGCCATGCTCGAGCGCGCGAAGTGCCAGAGCGCGCAGGTGACGATTGACGGCATCGGCGACGCGCACAACGCCACGCGCCACCTCGCGGGCGGCGGCCCCACCTTCGACCGGATCATCGAGAACCTGAGCCAGCCCCTCCCCTTCAAGGTGAACATCCGCCACAACGTCCACGAGGGCAACCGCGACCAGATGGACGAGCTCAAGGCCTTCATCGACAAGCTCGCCGAGGAGTCGGGCAACGACCTGCGCTACTACCCCGCGCCGGTCTCCGGCTCGGACGTGGCCGACAACCGCGGCAAGCAGGTGGGTCTGCTCTGCGGCGGAACGGACGCCGAGGTTGGCATCCGCCAGGATTCGCACAGGTTCGCGCGCGGGCGCGGCCACTACTGCGGCGCGCACTCGATCTGGAGCGTCGGCATCGACGAGAAGGGCAACCTGCAGAAGTGCTGGGAGGCCGTGGACAAGCCGTCGATTAGCTTCGGCACCGCCCACGACTGGGATCCCCTCGACCCCCTCGGCACGGCGAGCCACCCGGACAACCTCACGATGTACCTCAACACCTGCTCGCCCGTACCCGACGAGGAGTGCCGCGAGTGCGTGTGGCTGCCCACCTGCGTGGGCGGGTGCCCGCACAAGCGCCTCTTCGAGGACAGGTCGTGCGTCCCCTACAAGGACGACGCGGAGGCCTACGTGCTCGCGCTCCACGACCGCATTGGCGAGCAGAAGGCAGCTGAGGAAGAGGATTCTGCCGACGGCGAGTAATCGCGTAGGACGGGGCTTCTGGTTAGAAGTTGCGCAAATGTATGGTGCTTCTACGGCATGGGCAAGTATCACACGACGTTTTCCCAGTTGGCAGATGGGCGATACTCGACCAAACGGCCAAATCACCATACATTACTGCCACTTCTAACCATCCGGTCTAGCCGGAGGCGCACGAAACGGGGGCGGACTCGCCGCATCCGGCAAATCCGCCCCCGCACAACTACGTACTCGCTATCGTGCCCTTCGTATTCATCACGTCTAACTTCGCACACAAACCTGTCCCCCTTGTCATGACAAAGGGGACTGTCCCCTTTGTCATGACAGGACGTCGGCGTTTACGGGGAAGGTGAAGTAGGTGTCCGGGTAGGGCTCCGGGTCGAGGCGGAAGTGCCACCACTCGGTCTCGAGCGGCGTGTACCCCGCCCCCACCATGATGTCGCGCAGCGTCATGCGCATCTCGTACTGCTCGTCGGTGATGCCGCGGTAGTCGGGGTGCGAGAGTTCGCCAAAGTAGTCGAAGGTGCCGCCAGCGTCCACCTCGCGCTCGGTCTTCATGTCGAAGAGCGTGATGTCGACGGTCGACCCGCGCGTGTGCCCGCTCAGCTTGTCGATGTAGCCCTGGTCGAACAGGACCGACTTGTCGAGCTCGGGATAGAAGAACTCCTTCATGCGCGTGTCGTCAACATCCTCCGCCCAGCGGACGAAGTGGTCGACGGCCTTCTGCGGACGGTACGCGTCGAAGACCTTGAGGCGGTACCCGCGCGCCATGGCGTCCTCGGAGGCTGCGGCCAGGGCCTCGCCCGCCTCGCAGGTGATGAGGGCGATGGGCTCCTCGTAGCCGTCGATGCGCTCGCCGACGAAGTTGTAGGTGGAGTAGTAGCGAATCTCCTGGATGACGTCGGGCGCCGCGTCGGCAAGCAGCACAAAGCCGGAGGCGTCGTCCGGGGCAGGGCCGGCCGGGGTGGCGTCACTCGAGGCAGCGTCACCCGAGGCGGGAGCCGCTCCCTGGGCGGCGCAGCGGACGCGAACGCGAGCGCCGCCGAGGTCGTGGCAAGCGTGAGGAACTGCCTTCTGCTGATGTCCATGCGAGACCTCCCTTGTCTCAACGCGCGATGCTACTCGCCGGTGTAGGAGCCGCAGCCGGGAACGTCGTCGATGCAGGGGTGATCCCAGCCGCCGGAGATGCCCTCGAGCTCGTCGTCGGTGAGCTCGATGCCTTCCTCGGCAGCCAGCGCAAGCAGCTCCTCGGTCGTCGCGCAGGCCTTGGCCCTCTCCTTCAAACCAGGCTTGATGTTCTTGAGATCCATGATGAACTCCCGTTCCGATTGCCGTTTTCCACACATGAGATGATACGCCTCGCACGCGCAACGGTCCCGACGTGATGAAGGGCGAGGTCCTTCGACTACAGCCGTGTGTCATCCTGAGCGGAGCGCCAAAGGCGCGTAGCCGAAGGATCCCCCGCAGCCGCAGGGACGCCACATGGATGCGCAAGGTGGAGATAGAAAGCGGGCGACACCGTCCGCAGGTTGGTGCCGCCCTATCAAGAGGAGGAACTCCCTGGGTGGTCAACCCCAAAGGGTTCCTACATCTAGAATACGAGCTGGCCAGGCTAAAGTGCCAACCTATAGTCAATTGGCAACGTCAAGGGAAGATTAACCGCAAGATTGTGATAAAACTCGCGCCTCGCCACAAAATCGCTCCATATGCGCACCTGACAAGTTGCCCGGTCATCTGTCAGGTCGACACGCCTGACAGATGCTCGGGTAACTCGTCAGGTTTGCGGGATGGAATGGGGATAATGGACGTATAAGGTTTGGAGACAGAAGGTCTCGTACTTCGATGATTGGAGTAGCGATGGCAGATACGCTCAACGACAAGCTTCAGGATCTCTGCGACACGTGCGAGAACGGCGAGCAGCTGCTCGCCGGCCTCCAGGACCTGGGAGTCGAGCTCCCCGACGAGGCGCTCGAGAACGTCGCCGGCGGCGTGCTCGCAGGCAGGCCCTTCGCCGGCACCGACATCCTCGAGGCGATGAGGCTGAACCTGACGGGCGGCTTCAAGCAGGCGGGCGACATCGTCGCCTTCCTCCAGACGAAGATCTCCGATGGCATGGAGCAGCTTGCCGGCGGCGAGCTCGACGATCGCCTCAGGCCCCAGCTCAGGCTGTAACGTCGGCTGCATAGCAGCAAGCCAGGCGGGCATCGCTTCGTGCGGTGCCCGTTTCTTTCACTGCCACGGATGAGTCAATTGACTACGTCCCTATTGACTCATTTCCCGCGGTTTACCAGTGCTTGATGATGGTGACGACGTTGGTGCCGGACTCGCGCACGTAGAGCATCTCGTCCATGGTTTTCTTCACCATGAAAATCCCCAGGCCTCCGATCGGCACGTCCTCGACGCTCGTCGGCTTCGCCGGGTCGGCCTTGGCCGTCGGGTCGAAGGGGATGCCCGAGTCGATGATGTCGATGCTGATGGTGTTGGGGTTCGTGCTGTAGGTGCGCCGGATGAGCACGTTGCCGGGGTTGTCCTCGGTGGCCTCCGGATACGCGTAGTGCGCCACGTTGACGAAGAGCTCCTCGACGGCAATCGCCACCTGATGGCGGACGCGCACGGGGCACAGGCGCTTCTCGAGCTCCTCGTCCACGAAGTCCACCACGCGCTCCATCTCGCCCAGGCGCGCCGGCACCGCCAGCTCGGCCGTCACCTCGGGCGGCACGCCCACCCCCAGCGACAGGATGGTGATGTCGTCGGATTGCTCGGCGCCCGTCGCATACGATTTCACGTCGCCGTACACGGCCTCGACGAGCTCGCGCGCCGGCAGGTCGACCTCGCCTTGCACCAGCGCCATCAGCCGGTCCTCGCCGTAGAGCGCCTCGTCAACGTCCATCGCCTCGGTGACGCCGTCGGTGTAGAGCAGCAGCTTGTCGCCGTCCTTGCACTCCAGCTCGTGCGCCTTGTAGGGCGACTCGTCGAAGAGGCCGAGCGGCACGCCGCCGCGCTGCTTGACCCACTCCCACTCCCCGTCGGCATGCCACAGGAGCGGCGGGTTGTGCCCGGCGTTGACGTACTCCACCCAGCCCGTCCCGTAGTCGAGCACGCCGATCCACGCGGTGACGAACATGCCCGCGTCGTTGCCGTCGCATAGCTGCGCGTTGGCGTTCTCCAGCGCCTCGCCCAGCTCGAGGCCGCTCGAGAGGAAGTCGCGGATCTGCGCCTTGGCCTTCATCATGAAGAGCGACGCCGGCACGCCCTTGCCCGAGACGTCGGCCACCACGAAGGCCAGCTTGCCCGACTCGGGGCCGCAGTCGTCGCCCAGCAGGAAGAAGTCGTAGAAGTCGCCGCCCACCTCGCGCGCGGCCTCCATCGTCGCGTAGATGTCGAAGCGCGGGATGTCCGGATAGGGCGGGAAGGTGCGCGGCAGCGCCGACTCCTGGATGGTGCGCGCAGCCGCGAGCTCGGCATCCATGCGCGTCTCGGCCTCGGCGATCCAGCCCTGCAGGGCGTCAACCGTGTGGTTGATGCCGTCGGAGAGCTCGTTGAAATCGCTCGTCGACGTCCTGGGCACGCGCGCGTCGAGGTCGCCGCCGGTGATGCGGCCGAGCACATCGTTCGTGACGTCGATGTCCTTGGTGACGGCGCGGCGGATGAGGTACGACGTGAGGCCGAAGGCCGCGAGCAGCATGGCGGCGGCCGCGGCGGTGGTGGACACCATCGCGTTGCCGCGCTCCACGAAGGCCATGCGCGTGGGGTGCAGCACCATGATGGTGATGTTGTCGTGCTCCTCGGCGTACACGTAGGCGAGCTCGGACTGGCCGATGGTGGCGGCGATGTCCTCGATGCTCTCGGGCACCTCGAGCACGCCGTCGAAGACGACGCGCTGCACCTTCCCCGTCGCCAGGCACTCGTTCACGCCCTGGATGACCTCGTCGTTGAGGTAGTCGGCCAGCATGACGCCCTCGGTGAGCTTCTCGTGGTCGGAGAAGAGGACCATGCCATCGGCAGACGCCACGATGAGGCCGTCGCTCTCCATGTTGTATCCGTTCAGGACGCCCGAGGGCGAGATGGAGTCGAGCATCCCCTGCACCTTTTCCTGGTTCCAGAAGTCCACGGGAAGCCCGACCGGCTCGAGCACGTCGAAGAGGTCGTTAGTGCGATCGAAGGCGGCATCCACCTGGGTGAAGAGGTACTCCGCCTCATCGCGCATCTCTGTCTCCTCGGCGGCGCGCTCGGCGATGGTGATGCCGACGAAGCTGACGGTTGCCACCACCATGAAGATGGTGATGGCGCCACCGCCCAGCCAGGCGCGAAACATCGTGCGCAGGTCCATGTTCTTGGAGATCCTGACCCAGGTCTTCGAGGCGACGTATCCCACGAGCGAGAAGATGGTCATGACGAGGGCGTCGACGCGCGCCTGCGTGCCCACCTGGCCGAGGCGCATGAAGCCGCTGAGCACCATCAGGCGCACGTTGTTGGGAATCTCGCCGTCCTGCATGAGCGCGTCTTCCGGCAGCTGGGCGATCATCGCGAAGAGAGACGACACGGCGTTCGTCACGAAGCCGATGCTGTAGAGCCACGAGACGAGGGTGCAGATGAGGAAGACGCGGAGGACGCGACGCCAGCGGGGCACTTCGCGTCGCAAGGCGAGGGCGAAGAGGATGCCGAGCAGGAAGCCCGCGATCGTGAGCTCGACTATGGCCGTCACCGGCGTGACGAAGGTGAGCTCGTAGTAGTTGAGCGGCATGAGGCGGGCGTGGATGAGCAGGACGGCTCCCGAGAAGAAGCCGAGCCCCGCGCCCTCGATGGGCCCGAAGAGCATCGAGCCGAGCGCCACGAGCGGAAGCAGCAGCACCATGTAGGCGCCGCGCTCGTCGAGGAAGCTGATGTTGACGAAGCCGAGCTGCGTGTAGGTGAGCGCGACGGCCGCCACCATCAGCCTGAGGATGTTGATGACGCGCGTGCTGCGGTCGGCATCGGCGAACGTCCCCCGCCACCGAAGGATGGGGCCCTTGGGAGCCTTGTCTTTCGCCCGTTTGCTCATGTGCCTATGGTATCGCTTTCCCCACGTGGAAGGGGGCGGGCGCAAGCACGTGTCGTCCTGAGCGGAGGCGCCTTCAATAGGGTGTCGTCCTGAGCGGAGGCTCCTTCAATAGGGTGTCGTCCTGAGCGGAGCGCCTTCAATAGGGTGTCGTCCTGAGCGGAGGCGCGAGGCGCCGGAGTCGAAGGACCTCGCCCTTTTCCGTGCTGCAG
>CACZNT010000181.1 GCA_902782635.1 uncultured Coriobacteriaceae bacterium | reverse complement strand
GACGAGCGCGAGCAGACGCTCAACCAGCTGCTCTCCGAGATGGACGGCTTCGACAACCACAAGGGCATCGTGGTGCTCGCTGCCACGAACCGCCCCGACTCGCTCGACCCGGCACTCCTGCGCCCGGGCCGCTTCGACCGCCGCATCCCCGTCGAGCTCCCCGACCTCGCGGGCCGCAAGGCCATCCTCGAGCTCCACTCGCACGACGTGAAGATGGAGGGGCAGATCGACCTCGACGTCATCGCCCGCTCCACGCCGGGCGCATCGGGCGCCGACCTCGCGAACATCATCAACGAGGCTGCCCTGCGCGCCGTCCGCCTGGGCCGCACGCGCGTCACCCAGGAGGACATCCAGGAGTCGGTGGAGGTCGTCATCGCCGGCGAGCAGCGCAAGTCCACCGTCCTCTCGGAGCACGAGAAGCAGGTGGTGGCCTACCACGAGATAGGCCACGCCATCGTCGCCGCCACGCAGAAGGGCTCGGCGCCCGTCTCGAAGATCACCATCGTGCCGCGCACCTCCGGCGCCCTCGGCTACACCATGCAGGTCGAGGAGGACGAGCACTTCCTCACCACGCGCAAGGAGGCCGAGAACAAGATCGCCGTGCTCTGCGGAGGGCGCGCCGCCGAGGAGCTCATCTTCAACGAGATCACCACCGGCGCCGCCAACGACATCGAGAAGGCGACCCAGCTCGCGCGCAACATGGTCACGCAGTTCGGCATGTCCGAGGAGTTCGGCATGGTGGCGCTGGGCACGGTGCAAAACCGCTACCTGGGCGGAGACACGGCGCTCACCTGCTCCGAGGGCACGGCCGAGCGCATCGACCAGGCCGTCATCGACCTCGTCGAGAAAGGGCATCAGGAGGCGCTCGCCACGCTCACGGCGCATCGCTTCAAGCTGCACGAGCTCGCGCGCTACCTGCAGAAGAAGGAGACGATCACGGGCGAGGAGTTCATGAACATCTTCACCCGCGACGACGGCTTCGCACCCAATCTCCCCAGCACCGAAGCCTGACGCACAAGGAAATGAGTCAGTAGGGACGTAGCCAATTGACTCACATGCGCATTCGGCCAAAACACCCCAGGTTTCCATGGGGTGTTTTGCGTGGAATCGGGTTTCTGGTGACGTCTTTGGGCAAAGTACCCCAGGTTTTCATGGGGTGCTTTGCGCGGTGCGTCATCGGCTCGGGCGGAGCTCCCACATCGCGATGCTCGCGGCTATCCCTACGTTGAGGGAATCCACATCCCCGACCATCGGGATGATGACGGTCTCGTCGGCAGCATCTATCGCCGCGTCGCTCAGGCCCGCACCCTCCGTGCCCACGACGAGCGCCAGCTTCTCATGAGACGCCAGTGCATCGTCACCCAGCTTCGTCGCGCCATCGCGCAGGGCGAGCGCCGCAATGTGGAAGCCCTCGGCGCGAAGCTCGCCATAGGCATCCTCTGGCCAGGGCCTCTCGGCACGCGCCCAGGGCACGGCGAGGACGTTTCCCATCGACGTCCTCACGGCGCGCCTCGTGAGCGGGTCGCAGCTGTCGGGCGACATCACGATGGCATCCATCCCCAGGGCGGCGGCGCTCCTGAAGAGCGCACCGACGTTGGTGGTGTCCACGATCGCCTCCATGACGAGCACGCGATGCGCGCCTGCCGCCACCTCGGCCACGCTCTTGGGAGCCGGCCTGCGAAGCGCGGCCAGGATGCCCCTAGTGACCTTGTAGCCCGTGAGCTGCTCCGCATCTTCGCCATCCAGGAGCAGCACGTCGACGTCATCCGGCAGCGCCTCGACCACGTCGGCCATGAGCTCGAGCCTGCGCTCGTCGAGCGCGAGCGAGAGCGGCTGTGCGCCCAGCTCGAGGCACCTGCGCACGGCGATCTCCGATTCGGCGATCATGATCCCTCGCGCCGGGTCGAGCGCGTTTCTCAGCTGATGGTTCGTAAGATCTCGGAAGACGGCCAGCCGCTCGTCATCCCAAGAGGCCCTTCTGCACCGCGCCATCCCTGCTACCTGCCATTCCCGTCACAAAACGCAATCCATATCGGCTAACATACAACAAGCGTGCCCCCGCACGCAGGCCATCCACGAAGCTGAGAGGTACCCCATGGCCAAGCACTTTTCCGACGACGACGCCAAGGCGCGCGCAAACGAGCTCATAGAGGACGAAGTCGACCAGATCATGGGCGAGATCGCCTTTCCCGAGAACGACTCAGACGAGCCGGGCACACTCGACGGGCTCTACACCCCCGTCGACGCCGACCTCAAGGCCGCCTACGCGGCGCCCGAGGCCATCGAGCCCTCGGAGGCGTCCGGATCCTTCGAGGTCCTGAGCTCCGACGACCTCGTCGACTCCACGCGCAAGGAGTCCTCGCATGTCGCCCTCAAGGTGCTGAGCGTGGCCCTGCTGCTGATTGCCGCCGCCTATGTCGCGGGCTCAGTGTTCTTCATGAGCCACTTCCTGCCCAACACCAGCATGAACGGCAAGGACATCTCCCTCAAGTCGGTGGAAGACGTCACGGCCGCGCTCTCCGCCGAGGCCAGCGCCTTCCAGGTCCCCATCACGGGAGGCAAGCTCGACCTCACCATCAACGCCTCCGACGTCGACCTCACGGTGGACGCCCGCAGCCTCGCAGAGGCCGCACATGGCAAGTCGAATCCCTGGCTCTGGCCGACCGAGCTCATGCGCCAGCACGAGATGGACTCCTCCTCTGCGAGCGCGACCTTCAACGCCGACAAGCTTGCGAAGATCGTGAACGACAAGGTTGCCGAGGTCAACGAGACCGCAGCCAAGCCGGTTGACGCCACGCTGGCCTACGACGAGGCCACCTCCCTCTACAAGATCGTCCCCGAGCAATACGGCGACATGCTCGACCAGGTGGCCACGCTCGACGCCATCGCCGAGGCCATCACCAAGCTCCAGCCCACCGTCGAGCTGGGAGACGAGTGCATGGTGCAGCCCAAGGTGCTGGCAGACGACGCCAAGCTCATCGCCGCCCTGGAGGAGGCCAATCGCTACCTGCAGATGCGCATCCCCCTCTCCTTCCTCAACGAGACTCCGGCCGAGGTCGAGCCCGCGCAGATCCGCGAGTGGGTGAGCCTGGGCGACGACCTCGCCATGAAGATCGACGTCGAGAAGATCAAGGAGTGGACGCAGGGCCCGCTCTCCGAGAAGCTCGACACCGTGAACCGCGAGCGCACCTACACGCGGCCCGACGGCAAGAAGATCACCGTCGAGAGCGGCTCGTACGGCTGGATCATCGACGGCGAGGCGCTCGCAAACGAGATCTCCGAGCGCCTCAAGTCGGGTGACGTCTCGGCGCTCTCGGTCCCCACGATCCAGGAGGGGGCCACCGTCCCGGACGAGAACAACGTCGACTGGGGCAACACCTACGTGGACGTCGACCTCGCCGAGCAGCACGTGCGCTACTACAAGGATGGGAATCTGGTGTGGGAATCCGATTGCGTCTCGGGCAACACCAGCCAGAACCACGGCACGCCCACCGGCTGCTACCAGATCCTCAACAAGGAGCGCAACGTCGTGCTCGTGGGCGAGCCGCTGCCCGGCGAGACCAAGCCCGAGTACGAGACTCCGGTGAGCTACTGGATGCCCTTCCGCGGCAACTCCTGGGGCCTGCATGACGCCGACTGGCGCGGGAGCTTCGGCGGCAACATCTACACGTATTCGGGTAGCCATGGCTGCGTGAACCTGCCCCCCGCCAAGGCGGCAGAGCTCTACGACCTCGTCTCCATCGGCGACGCCGTCATCACCCACTACTAGAAGCGAGAAGGCCGGCCCTTCCTCAAATCCGCCAGATCGAGGCGCGGATGGACTCCTCGATGGGGCGCGGCTGGTAGCCCAGCTCGCGGGTGGCCCGCTCGTGCGAGAAGCGCCCGTTGGTGTGGAGCGTGTACACCGAGTAGGGCGTGAAGATGGGCGCCGCGTCGCCCGCAAGCATCATGATTCGCTCGGCCGCAGGCGCGATGAGCGCAGCCAGCCCATGGGGAAGCTCAAGGTGCCGGCTCCCCTTCCCCACAAGCGAGCGCGCCATGTTGAGGGCGTCGAGCACGCTGATGTAGTGGCCGCTCAGGATGTAGCAGCGCCCCGGACGTCCCGCCTCCTCGCAGGCGAGTATCCCCGCGGCCACGTCACGCGAGTCGACGAAGTCGTATCCTCCCTGGATGGCGGCCGGTATGGCGCCGCTTGCCATGGCGTTGAGGGTGCGCACCATATGGTTCGTCCTCAGGGCATCGCCCGGGCCGATGACGCCTGAGGGATGGACGATGCTCACGTTCAGCCCCTGCCGTGCATGCTCGAGCACCTTGGCGGCTGCCGCGGCCTTCGACTTGGCGTATTGGCCGTGAACCGAGCCGGCATCGAAGCTGTCAACCTCGGAGATAAGCTGCGGCGCAGGCCGCTCGGGTATGGCGTGCACGGAGCTCACGTACACCACGCGGACCACGCCCGCTCGCGCCGCCTGGCGCATCACGTTGTCCGTGCCGGCCACGTTGACGTCCCAGACGCGCGGGCTCTCCTTTGAGGCGAGCGTGATGAGGGCCGCGCAGTGGATGAGCGTCGCCTCGGAGCCCGCAGGAAGGTCGAAGAAGGGCTCGAGCGAGGCCTCGTCGCTAACGTCACCCTCGATGGCCTCCACGCCCGTGGGCACGCCTCCCGCGGAGCCGGGCAGGACCAGGGCACGCACGTGCTCGCCTCGCGCGAGCAGCGCCTCGGTGAGGACGCTCCCCACGTGACCCGTGGCCCCCGTCACCAGGTACAGCTTGCCCATCCGCCCTCCTGCGTCCGCGCACCCGGCCGCCAAGACCTGTCCCCCTTGTCATGACAAAGGGGACTGTCCCCTTTGTCATATCAGAGATTGAAATCGCCCTCGTTGATGCCGAGCTGCGAGAGCATGTTCTTCATCTGGCGACGGCCCTTCTTGCCGCCCTGCGCCATGCCCCTGATCTTGCCCATCATCTTGTTCATGTCGCCCCACTGCTTGAGCAGGGCGTTCACCTCTTGCACGCTGCGGCCCGAGCCGGCGGCGATCCTCTTGCGGCGCTTGCCGTTGATGGTCTTGGGACGGCGCCGCTCCTCGGGCGTCATCGAGCGAATCATCGCCTCGATGCGCGTGAGCTGCGAATCGTCGACGGCCGGCACGCCCTGCTGCGACATCGCGCGCTCGACGCCGGGGATCATCGCGGCGATCTTCGCCAGGCCGCCCATTTTGCGGATCTGCTGCATCTGCGAGAGCAGGTCGTCCATCGTGAAGCCCTCGTTGAGCATGCGCTCGGCGGCCGCGATCTGCTCCTCGTCGGCAATCTGCTGCGCCTGCTCGATGATGCCGTACACGTCGCCCATGCCCAGGATGCGCTTGGCCATGCGGTCGGGATGGAACACCTCGAGCGCGTCGGGCTTCTCGCCGGTGGAGATGAACTTGATGGGCTTGCCGGTGACCTCCCTCACCGAGAGGGCGCCGCCGCCGCGGGCATCGCCGTCGAGCTTGGACATGATGACGCCGTCGAAATCCACCCGCTCCGCGAAGGTGGAGACCACGTTGACGATGTCCTGGCCGCCCATGGCGTCGACCACCATGAGGATCTGGTCGGGCTTGACGGCGCGCTTGATGTCGGCCGCCTCGCGCATCATATCCTCGTCGATCTGCAGGCGGCCCGCCGTGTCGACGATGACGACGTCGCGCATGCGATCGACGGCCTCGCGGATCGCGGCCTCGGCAATCCCCACGGGATGCGTGCGGTCGCCGCAGAACACGGGCACGCCGATCTCGCCGCCGAGGGTCGTGAGCTGGTCGATTGCGGCCGGGCGATAGACGTCGCACGCGGCCAGCAGCGGGCTTCTCCCCTGCCCCTTGAGCATGTAGGCGAGCTTGGCCGCGGCCGTCGTCTTGCCCGAGCCCTGCAGGCCCACGAGCATGATGACGTTCGG
>CACZNT010000180.1 GCA_902782635.1 uncultured Coriobacteriaceae bacterium | reverse complement strand
GTGTTGGGCAGGATCTGCTTGAAGATGATGTGCATGCTGTGCGCGCCGAGGGTGCGGCTGGCCAGCACGTACTCCTCCTCCTTGATGCGCAGCATCTCGGCGCGCGCGATCTTGGACATGCCGATCCACTCGGTGAGCAAGAGTGCCACGATCACCAGCCCCATGCCCTTGGGCATGAAGATGGCCAGCACCGAGACGATCACCAGGCGCGGCACCGAATTGGACACCTCGACGACGCGCTGCATCACGTTGTCAACCGCCCCGCCGAAGTATCCCGAGATGAGGCCGTAGCTCATGCCGATGATCATGTCGATGAAGATGGTGATGAACGCGATGACGAGCGAGATGCGAGCACCCTCCCAGGTGCGCGTCCACAGGTCGCGGCCGAGGTCGTCGGTGCCGAAGAGGAAGGTGTGGTCGCCGAAGGGATGGGCCTCGTCGACCACGGAGGCGAACTGCGGCGCGATGCCGCGCGCCACCTGCTGCTTGCCCTCGGCGTTGGTGATCGAGACGATGGTGTCGTACTTGTACTCGTTGAGCACGGGCCCGACGATGGCCAGGCAGATGATGGCCAGCACGATGATCAGGCCCGCCATCGCGCGGCGGTTGCGCACGAAGCTCAGGAAGACGCCCTTCCAGTAGCCCTGCGAGGCGAAGTTCTGGTCGGTCTCGATGTCGCGGCCGCGCAGGAACTCGAAGTCGCCTGCGACAGGCACGTAGCTCGACTCGAAGTCGGCGTCGTACGAGGTGGCCGCAAAGGTAGTTGCCTCTGCCATCACGCATCACCGCCCCTCTTGGCCGCCACGCGGATGCGCGGGTCGAGGATGCCGTAGAGGATGTCCACCACCAGCATGATGCCGATGTAGAGCGACGAGTAGAGGATGCCCAGCGCGAGGACGTAGTTGTAGTCGACGCCCTCGCCCGCGATGGCGTCCACCATGAGCTTGCCGATGCCGTTGATGCCGTAGATCTTCTCCACGACGAGCGCGCCGGTGAGCAGGTCGACGACGAGCGGCGCCAGCACCGTCACGATGGGGATGAGGGCATTGCGCAGCACGTGGCGGAGCACCAGCTGCGAGCCGTAGAGGCCCTTGCTCTCGGCGAGGTGGACGTAGTCGGAGTCCATCACCTCGACCATCTCGTTGCGCGTGAAGCGCGCCACGGTGGACATCGTGAAGAGCGAGAGCGACAGCGACGGCACCCACGATGAGAAGAGGAAGCGCGAGCTGTCGAAGAAGTACGGGAAGAACGGAATGCGGTAGGCGAAGAAGTACTGCAGGAAGATCAGGAACACGTAGCTCGGCACGCATACGCCGATGATGGAGAACACCGTGGCGAAGCCGTCGATGAAGGTGCCCTTGTTGAGCGCGGCAGTAATGCCCAGGATGAGGCCCACCACCGTGCCGATGAGGATCGCCAGCCCTCCTATGCGGAAGGAGTTGGAGATGCACTCGCCGAGCACCGTCTTGATGGGCGCGCCGTTGTACAGCGACGTCCCCTTGCCGAAGTCGCCTTGGAGCAGATGGCCCATGTAGTTGCCGAACTGCACCATGATGGGGTCATCGAGGCCCATCTCGGCGCGCTTGTTGGCGATCTGCTCCGCGCTCATGCGCTCGGAGGGGAAGGGGTTTCCCGGCATGATGCGCACGAGGACGAAGAGCACGAAGACGATCAGCAGCAAGGTGGCGAGCGCGAGCGCTATGCGCTTGAGTATGTACTTCGCCATGTGAACACTCTCCAGAAGCATCGCATCGGGGCGGCACGAGGTCGCCCCGATGCTCTGTCTACGAATCCGCGAGCTTGCGAGAAGCTCAGGCTAGACCGTGGTCGCGTTCTTGTAGACGCGGTTCAGGCCCACCGGGTGGAACTCGATGCCTTCGACACCCTCGATGAGGTTGGCGTTGGCCTTGGTGTAGAGCGGGGCGATGACGGCCTCCTGGAGGACGAGCTCCTCGGCGTCATACATGGCCGCCCAGCGCGCATCGTAGTCGGTGATGTAGGCACCGGTGACGCAGTCGGCGATGATCTTGTCGTACTCGGGGTTGCTCCAGAAGCCGTAGTTGTTGGAGTTGTTGGTAACCCACATGCCGAGGTAGGTCATCGGGTCGGCGTAGTCGGGCCCCCAGCGGGTGAGCGCGACGTCGTAGTTGTCGTTCTGCATCTTGTCGAGGCGCTCGGCCTTGGTCATGGGCTGGAGGTTGAGCGTGACGCCGGGCAGATTGGCCTCGACCTCGCTCTTGATGGCCTGGGCCACCTTGGCAACCTCGTCACCCTCGTTGTTGCCGTAGATCATGGTGAAGGTGAAGGTGTCGGTGCCGAGCTCGGCCTTGGCCTTCTCGAAGTACTCGGCGGCCTTCTCAGGGTTGTAGCCGATGTAGTCGGAGAACTTGGTCTGGTCGGCCGAGAAGTCCTCGCCGGTGGAGGCGCTGGCGGCGAACTGCGGCGGGACGGCCGTGAAGGTGGCCAGCGAGCCGTCCATCACGTAGTTGTCCACGAGGGCCTCGCGGTCGATGGAGTTGGAGATGGCCAGGCGCAGGTTGGCGTTGGCCAGGGCGCCGTTCTGGGCGTTGTTCTCGGTCTGCGAGAAGGTGAGGTACCACATGTAGCCAGCGCCGGTGACCTCGAGCTTGTCGGCGAGCGAGGAATCGTCCTCGGCAGCGGCGACCTGGTTGCCGGAGATGGTGGCAACGTTGAGGGTGCCGTTCTTGAACGCGGTGAGCGCGTTATCGGAGGAGCCGACGACCTGGTAGTTGATGCCCTCGAGCTTGACGCGGTCGGCATCCCAGTAGTCGGGGTTCTTCTTCACCGAGAGGCTGGCGGTGCCCGGCGAGTAGCTGTCGAGCAGGAAGGCGCCGTTGGACAGGAAGGTGTCCGGGCTGGTGCCGTAGGTGCCGTCCTCGAGGCTAGTGTAGAAGGCCTCGTTGATGGGATAGAACGTGGGGAAGTACATGAGGCTCGGGAAGAACGAGACGGGAACCTCGAGCTGAACCTCGAGGGTCTTGTCGTCGACGGCGGTGACGCCGAGGGTGGTCTCGTCGGCCTCGTCGCCGGACACGATGGCGGCGGCACCCTTGATGTTGCCGATCTCGTCCATCATGTAGGCGTACTCGCCGGCGTTCTTGCAGATGCGGCGCCATGCGAAGACGAAGTCGTTCGCGGTGACGGGGTCGCCGTTGGACCACTTGGCATCACGCAGGTGGAAGGTGTAGGTGAGGCCGTCCTCGGAGAGATCGTACGACTCCGCGATGGCCGGCACGGCGGCGCCGTCGGCGTCCATCTGCATGAGGCCGTCGATGCAGTCGGCGATGACCTCGAAGGAGTCGCCGTCGGTGGCGAGGTCGGT
>CACZNT010000179.1 GCA_902782635.1 uncultured Coriobacteriaceae bacterium | reverse complement strand
GATGTGCTCGACGTCGGCCGTGACGTTCTCCTGCCTGATGGCGTGCTCGACGGGGATGACATGCATGCCGATGCCGGCGCCTCCGGGCGGGACCATCTTGGTTGCCACGGTGAGCGGGAGGAAGGTCATGCGCTCGAAGAAGGTGCCGATCTCGGGATGCTCCTCCATCTGCTTCTGGTTCATCACCGTGAACTCGGCAGACCCCGGGACGAACATGGGGAGCACGTAGAGCTTCTTGTGCTCGGGGTTCTTGCCGTCGAGATTCTCCCAGTGGTACTCGAGGATGCCCTTGTAGGAGAGGTCGTCGAGCACGGCCTGGAGGCGCTCGTCATCCCAGCCGCTCGCCGCTTGAGCTGTTCGAAGGTCTGGGGCACGCGACGCTCCATGTGGGAGCAGAGCTCGGCCTCCTCCTCGCTCATCACGGTGGCCAGGCCCCAGTAGTCGGGGTCATTCTGGCCGATCTTCACCATGAGGCGGTTCGTGACCTTCTTGGCCACCTCGAGCACGCCGGGCTTGAGCGGCTCGGAGGCAGGGGGCGCCGGGTCGTCCGGATGCTCGGGCTTCCAGTGGGTCGCCGTATCGTTTTCGGAGAAGTATTCCTCGGCAATCACGCGCAGCGGCTCGCCGGTGTGTGGGTTGGTGTCCGTGGGCACCTCGTTGCGCTTGGCGATCTCCTCCTTGGTGAGCCGCGCGCCCATCACCGCCTTGCGCTCCTCAACCGTGGCGCCGCCATAGGGGCGCGTGATGAGATTGTGCAGGGTCCTGCGGTCCCCGTCGGCATCCGGGCGAACGTTCTTGGTCGAGCTGTGCGATGGGGTGAAGCCATCGAGCACCTTGCGACCCGTCGTCTTATCTGCCATGTCCTCTCCCTTTCCACTTGGCCGCAGCGCCTCCAACGTCGCGGCCGAGCTTCTTGTGCGCGTGCTAGGAACGCCACTCCTTCACATGCTCGACGAGCCAGTCGTACCAGGCGTCCATCCCCTCGCCGGTCTTGGCGCAGATGGGAATGACAGGCGCGTTCGGATTGCGCATCCGCACGTACTCCTCGAAGGTCTCAAGCGAGAAGTCGAAGTAGGGGAGCACGTCAATCTTGTTCACCAGGATGACGTCTGCCACCTGGAACATCAGCGGGTACTTGAGGGGCTTGTCGTCGCCCCCGGGGACGCTCACGCTGGCGACGTTGGCGCATGCCCCGGTGTCAAACTCCGCCGGGCACACCAGGTTGCCGACGTTTTCCAGGAAGATGAGCTCGACGTCGTCCGAGGCATCGCCATCGACGGCGCGGAAGTCGGCCCCGCGCATGGTGGACTCCTCGCGGATGGTCTCGCGCAGCGCCTCCAGGCCCTGGCGCGTCATCTGCGCGTCGAGGTGGCACATGCCGCCGGTGTGGAGCTGGACGGCGCAGATGCCATGCTCGAGCATCGCGCGCGCGTCGACGTCGGAGTCGATGTCGGCCTCCATGACGGCGATGTCGAGGGTGTCCTTGAGTGCGTCGATGGTGCGGCCGAGCGTGGTGGTCTTGCCCGAGCCGGGGGAGCTCATGAGGTTGAGCAGGAAGCTGCCGCGGCGCTTGAGATCGGCGCGCAACTCGTCGGCGGCGCGGTCGTTTGCGGCAAGAACGTTCTGCTTGACTTCGATCACGCGGGGTTGGGTGGCCATGGCTCTCCTCGTTTCGACGGCAATTAGAATTATAGGAAACTGCGTTTCACAAGGACAATTATGCCATGCGAGAACACGGCGCCCCGCGCGCTTCCCGTCGGAGGCGCTGCGTGCGTAATCAGACGGCCATCGAAGCGTGATACCCTCATCCAAGAGGAGGCTCACATGGCATACGACAACATTCTCCAGGCTCTCGGGCATACGCCGCTCGTGAGGCTCAACCGCATACCAGATGCCGACTGCGCCGAGGTGCTCGTCAAGATGGAGGCCCTCAACGTGGGCGGCTCCATCAAGACGCGCATCTCCGCCGCCATGATCGAGGAGGCCGAGCGCTCGGGGGCGCTTCCGCCCGACGGGATCATCGTCGAGCCCACCTCGGGCAACCAGGGCATCGGCCTTGCCCTCGTGGGCGCGGTCAAGGGCTATGAGGTGCGCATCGTGATGCCCGATTCGGTGTCGAGCGAGCGTCGCGCGCTCTGCGAGTCCTATGGCGCACAGGTAGTGCTTGTCCACGACGATGGCGACATCGGCAAGTGCATTGAGGACTACCTGGCGACGGCGCTCGCCATGCGCGACGCCGACCCCGAGCACGTCTTCATCCCGCAGCAGTTCGTGAACCCGGTGAACCCCGAGGTCCACCACGACTGCACGGGCGCCGAGATCCTCGCCGACGCTCCCGGCCCCATCGACGGCTTCGTGAGCGGGATCGGCACGGGCGGCACCATCTCCGGCGTCGGCAGGGCGCTGCGCGAGGCCAATCCCGATTGCGTCATCTGGGCAGTCGAGCCCGAGCATGCCGCCATCCTCTCCGGTGGCGTCATCGGAACCCACCAGCAGATGGGAATAGGCGATGGCCTCATCCCGGAGAACCTCGACACGAAGATCTACGACGAGGTGTGCGTCGTCACCGACGAGGAGGCCATCGGCATGGCGCGCCGTCTTGCCGCGGAGGAGGGGCTTGCCGTGGGCATCTCGAGCGGCACGAACGTGGTCGCCGCGCTCAGGCTCGCCCGCGAGCTCGGCTCTGGCAAGCGCGTCGTCGCCATAGCGCCCGACACCGCCGAACGCTACTTCACGACGGCGCTCTTCGAGGGCTAGGTGCTGTGGTGGCTGAGCTGTCCTCGCGCCCGTGCGTCATATTCGACTTCGATGGGACCATCGCCGACACCAAGCGCATGATCTGCAAGGTGGCCACCCAGGTGCTGCTCGAGTTCGGCTTCACCGAGGAGCAGATCGGCGACCCGACGCCGCTCGTGGGCCCGCCGTTCCCGCATGCCTTTTGCGACATCTACGGCGTGAGCGAGGATGAGGCGATTGCCATCACCGCCCGCTACCGCGAGATATACAACGTCATCGGCCCTGAGGCATGGCCGCTCTTCGAGGGCATCCCCGAGCTGCTCGCGAACCTTCGCCGGGGCGGCAAGAAGCTGGCCATCGCATCGTCCAAGGGGCATGGCACGCTGATGCAGGCCATCTACGACAACCACCTCGACGAGTCGTTCGACGTGATAAGCGGGAAGACGGCAGACGGGTCGGATACCAAGGAGGCGGCCATACTGCGCGTCATGGCCGAGCTCGGGCGCGAGGCGGACGAGTGCGTGATGGTGGGGGACCGCTGCTTCGACGTCGAGGCCGCGCATGCGTGCGGGATTCCCTGCATAGGCGTGCTCTACGGCGCTTCCTGCCCGCGCTCCGAGCTCGAGGGCGCCCATGCCGATGCCATCGCCGAGACTATCGGCGAGCTCGAGGGGCTGCTGCTGGGCGCTTAGGCGCTAAGCTCTGCGAGTTCCTGCGCATCCCGTACCTCCGTCCATTCATCCCAGACTTGCGCCTGCATGCAAGTGCGCACGTGCGCGCTATTTGGACAAAGGTGGCTTGCGCAGGCGCTAATACGACGAGGTGCTACTCTGCCGCCTCCAGCACCTTGCTCACGTGCTCGCGCGAGCGCCATACAAACCAAATCGCCGCCACGGCCGAGAGCACGCCGCACGCGCTGATGCAGATCCGGTAGCTCACGACCTCGCCCAGGGCGCCGATGACGACGGCCATCACCGAGCAGGCAAGGGTGGTGTAGGCCTCGAGGAAGGCGTTGACGCGGGAGCGCATCGCCTCCGGGATGTAGCGCTGCATGCCGGCCGTGCGCAGGATGAGGCTGTTCGAGGCCAGCAATCCGCAGGCTGCGCGGTTGACGAGCATGAGCGGATACGAGAGCCAAAGCAAGATGGTGTCCATGACGTCATAGAAGATGTAGACGAAGAAGCAGATGCCAAATCGCCGCTCCTTCGGCACCTTGATCCGGTACTGCAGGGCGCTGCCGAGCGTGCGCCCGGCAAACTCCGCCACCGAGAAGAGGGCGTACATCCCGGCGGAAAAGCCCGGCGTGGTGCGGAAGAAGGCTATGAGGATGGGCGTGTATCCCGAGGCCAGGCCATTCGAGACGGCCATGTAGCCGAAGAGGCCGCGCAGGCCACGCTCGCCCTTCAGGTAGCTGGCCGTGTCGCGCAGGTCCCTCGCCCAGGTGGCAAGCGATTCCTGGCGCTGCTCGCGCTCGTGATGGCGCACGCGAACCATGCTCTCGATGCCGGCCGCGCATATGGCCAGCACGCCCTGGATGATGAGCAGGTTGGCAACGCCGATGGTGTCCAGCAGCACTGCGGCAAGCGGGGCCATCACCACCGTGAGCGTGGTGTAGAGCATCGACGAGACGGCATAGCCCTTCTGCTCGGCCCCCTCGGGGATGACGTCGGGGTAGATGCTCGTCCAGGCCAGCTCGTCCATCGCCTCAAGGCACGCGAGAAGCAGCGATACCACGAGATAGCCGATGTAGGAGAAGTCGAAGAAGGCGAGCCAGAGCCCCAGCAGGGCATAGGCGAAGCCGCAGAGGAAATCCCCGGCGACGAGGAACGTCTTGCGCGGCAGGCGGTCCATGATGGGGGAGATGACGATCGGTACGAACGAGTGGGGCAGGAGCTGCATGGCGATGACGAGCGCCGATGCAAGGGTGGAGCCCGTCTCGTCGAAGACGAAGAACGACAATGCAAACTCGGATGCGATGAGCCCGGCGGCCCCGAGCGCGGACGCGAGGGTCAGGAGGGTGAAGTCGCGCGTCCACAGGCGCGGCTCGGCTTGTTCTTTCGGGGCTTTGCGCCCGGGGTCTTCGGCATGCATGGGGGACCTCCGCAGGTAACGAATGCTGTTCGTGGCGTTGTGACGATGCGCTAGCTGCGGTGCCTGCTCATGCCTGCGTGCCTTCCGGGCGGGACCATCTCATCATGCAAAGCCTAGCATAGCGCAGGTGTCAGGCGGCGGCGCGGCTGTGCAGCTGGGCGAGCGTCAGCAGGGCGAGCACGTAGATGCCCATGCCCACGAGCAGGATCCCGGATGTGAGGTGCGCCAGGTCGTAGACGCTTCCCCAGCGGCCGATCATGAGGATGAGGGTCGCAAGCGCGAGGGATGCAGGCAGGAGGGCGAGGCGCACGAGTCGCGCGCGGGCTCGCGGGCTGCCCAGCTGTCGGCGCCTCATGAGCAGGATGACGCACGCGATGGCAAGGGATGCCGCGATGCCTAGGATGATCCAATAGCTGGGTGCCAGGCGCGGGAGGGTCTGCACGTAGCCGGATGGCTCTGCACCCTCGCGCACGTAGATGAGCTCGTCCACGCCGCCCGTGGGGTAGTAGTAGATGCGGTCGACCTTGGACGCGTTGCCGAGCGGGGCCAGGGTCTCCGCGCGCGGTCCGAAGAGGTCGTGCCAGAGCGTCCGGTGGCAGGAGACGCTGAGCTCCGTGGCTCCGTCCTCGCCCGGATGCTCCTCGGCCGACCATCCGGCAACCTGTGGGCCGAGGACAGCGGCGAGGCGTCCATCGGAGAGCGTCTCGAGGGTGAGGGCACCTTGGGAGCCGACGATGGCGATGGGGCTCGTGAGATGGATGACGAGGAGCGCCACGACGATGAAGCCGGCGACGAATCCCATGAGGATGGAGGTCGTCCGCTGGTGATGCAGCAGCTGGCGTGCGAGCGCGAGGGCGTCTTCGGCGATGGAGCCCGCCTCGTCGGCGGGCAGGGGATTGGCGATGCGCTCGCCGCGCAAGAGCTCGGCCACGCTGACGTTGAGCGCCGTGGCAAGCGCCTCGAGGTTCTCGATGTCCGGCATCCCGCGGCCGGTCTCCCAGCGCGAGATCGCCTTGTCGGATACGAGTAGCTCGGCTGCGAGCTGAGCCTGCGTGATGCCGCGTTCGGTGCGAAGCGCTGCTATGAAGCTTCCGGTCTTGCTAGCGTCCATGGCTTGCCTCCTCGCCCACACCTTAGCGCGGCCGGGCGGCGGATGCACCCTACGCTTCGTAGAGTAGGGCGTTGCCAGCCAACGGGAGAAATGATTGCTAGTCGGCAGTAGATTGGTCGCTGACAACTGGCCTTTTCACGTTGATGACCTCACCGCTTGCCGTACTGGATTTGACGTGGGGGGGGTGCGTCTAAGGTCAATCATAAGGAAATAGTTCTCTCTGGAGGTTAGACGGTGGGCATTGTCGACGAGGCCAAGCAACTCAAAAGGCAAATCAATGACGCTGAAAAGCGAAAGAGCCAAGAGATTAAGGTCGCTGAGGCGCGCGTAAAAGCGTCTCGTGATGCTTTGGACAAGGCAGTAGATGAAGTACAGGCGAGAATTGATGAGGTGACGGAAGAATTCGAAAAGCCCATCAATCGCTTTAAGGAGTTGATCCTTCACCAAGATCGCATTGAGTTCGAGGGCGAAAGCTATTCACTTGAGAACGTAGAGACTGAAGTGTCTTCTGGAGTCGGTAAGGTTTTTCTATCCGTTAAGACTCAGGAGAAGCAATTTACAGTAACCGGGAATGCTGAAGCGGAGGAGGCCCTTCGCAAAATTGGCGATCAGATATCCAATCAGGCGAGGAGAGCGAGCGAAGCCAAGGAACAGCATCGAGCGGACATAGCAGCACTAGGAAGAGCGGGAAGAGGTCAGGGCAAGCTTCCAGTCGGATGTTGACAAGTCCATGGAAAAGCTAGAGGCCGTCAAGGATGATTCCTCAGAGGTTGATGCACTGACAGCGAGATTAGATCAGCTCGAACAGAATGCAAGTGACGATGATCGCGCGGCGCTGGCAGCCGATGAGGAGAGGACCAAAAAGCTTACAAGGGGAATTGCAATCGGTGTCGGAGGGGCGATCCTGCTGGCGGTTCTGCTCTTTGCAACGCATGTTATTTGCTTTCATAGTTGGGCGGTGGCAACTTGCACTGAGCCCGAGCACTGCGTGATTTGCGGACAGACAAGAGGCGAGGCAACTGGCCACAAATGGGTTGAGCCAAACTGTTTGACCCCAAAGCGCTGCCTCAATTGTGGCCTCCGCGAAGGCGAGGCGCTCGGCCACGACTGGCAAGAGGCGACCTGCACTGAGCCGAAGACTTGCACCCGTTGTGAAAAAACCGATGGAAAGCCTGCTGGTCATGAAGTAACAGACTGGAGTGTTTCAAAGGAAGCTACCTGTACAGAAGAAGGGGTTCGAACTGGGAAATGCACACGCTGCGGCGAGAGCATTGAAGAGCCGATTGAGAAGGTTGCCCACACCGAGGGCGAATGGGAGGTTACTAAGGAGCCCGAAGTGAGCCTCCCGGATGCCGTAACTCCCGGAAGTCGAGTAAAGAAATGCACGGTTTGCGGTGAGGTGCTGGAATCCTCTCCCTTTACGCCTTCGGCAGAAGAGGCACTAGCCATTTATAAGGCTGGATGCCAAAGCTACTCATACGAGGAGATAGCCAGGAATCCCGATGAGTATCGTGGGAAGAGCGCCGTGTTCACGGGTAAGGTCATACAGGTTATTGAAGGGTCTGGTTCAGAAGTCCAACTTCGAGTGAATGTGACGCGCGGAGACTATGACTGGGATTGGGACGATACGATTTACGTGTCATATGAGATGCCTGCTGGGAGTGCGCGCATCCTCGAAGATGATGTGATTACTCTCTATGGAACTCTCTACGGAACGATTTCGTATGAGTCGGTGCTGGGCGCGACGATAACGTTGCCCGCTGTTATAGCAGAGGTAGTTGAGTACTAGCTAGCGGTTAGCCGAGCATGGGGCACTTTAGCGGACGGTTGCGCGAGACTCGGGCTGTGCGAGGGCTTTGATGTCCGGGTTGCCAGCGGGCTTGCTTGCTAGGACAATCCCAGCATGGCCAGCACGTCGTCGAACGTGAGTCGCTCGACATCGGTGTCGTAGGCAAAGACGTCGCCGTCGGCGCGCGTGTAGCGCAGCAGGACCCCCGCCTCTGGGTCGTGGTCGTTCTCTGGCCAGATGCCGAGCGTCGTGCCATCGCCAAAGCTCAGCACGACGCCCTCCTCGGAATCACTGGGCACGCGCTCGCTGGGCTTTCCCATCCCGGCATCGGCTATGGCGGTGAAGAGCCTCGTCGTCTGCGCCTTCGAGACGATGGTCTCCCCGCCATCCATGCTCGCCAAGATGGAATTGCGTCGCTCTCCCTGGGCAAAGCTCGTCGAGAGGTCGGCCATGTAGGCGTTGTGGCGCAGGCTCATCCGCACCATCGACGCAAACGGGATGATAAGGACGATCGCGAGCACCACCACCCCTGCGATGCAAGCCTTGAGCAGCCAGTCGCGCTTTGCCCGCTCGGCCGCCCCGTCAAAAGAGGCGGCGCCCGCAGGGGGCGCCGCCGAGCCATCGAGCTTCTTGTCCGCCATGTCCGTTAGAGCAGGTGGAAGGCCACGATGAGCGCCGCGAAGACGATCGAGACCGTCGAGGCGAGCTTCACGAGGATGTCGATGACGGGGCCGGAGGTGTCCTTGAAGGGGTCGCCCACGGTG
>CACZNT010000178.1 GCA_902782635.1 uncultured Coriobacteriaceae bacterium | reverse complement strand
CGTTGACGTCCAGGGGGGCAAGGACGCCGACAGGCAGAACGTCCAGGTGACCACCTTCAACGGCTCGAACGCCCAGAAGTGGAGGCTGCTGGACCTCGACATCTCGCGCTCTAGTTTGTCAGGTGTCCGGGATAAGACCTACACGGGCTCTGCCCAAACCCAGAATCCCACGGTGTCCCTCAACGGGATAACACTTCAGAAGGGCCGGGACTACACGCTCTCCTACAAGAACAACGTCAAGGCCGGAACGGCGACGATTACTGTGACGGGCACGGGGGCCTACACCGGAACGACTACCAAGACCTTCAAGATCGTGGCTGCGCCGACTCCGACCCCTGCTCCGACGGAGGAGATCGTGCCCGTGTATCGCCTCTACAACAAGAAGACGAGCGAGCACCTGTACACGATCAACTATGGGGAGTTCCGCGACCTTCCCAAGATAACGAAGGGCGACTGGGTTCAGGAGGGGATCGCCTGGTACGCCCCGAAGAAGAGCAACACGCCGGTGTACAGGCTCTACAACAAGAAGAGCGGCGACCACCACTACACGACCTCGAAGCAGGAGGCCGACGCCTTGGTGGCAAGGCACGGCTGGACGCTCGAGACCACGGCCTTCTACTCGGACGACGGCAAGCGCGTGCCGCTCTATCGCCTGTACAACGGGCGCCTTCAGCGCGGCCAGCACCACTACACCGCCGACTCCAACGAGCGTGACGTCCTCAGCTCCAAGCATGGTTGGAAGTACGAGACTATCGGCTTCTACGGCGTGAAGCGCTAACTGTCCGTGCCTCCGCCCCGCCCGCTGCAAAGGGGCTGCACCCGATGCCACATTGCAATGGGGCCGCCCCTTTTGCAATCCGTCAGCCAGTTGCGAACGGTTCAATTGGATTTGGGTTCAGATAGACAAATCGGGTTGTTTGATCACATTTAGCTGCAATAGTGCTATCCTCGGGGCAAATCGAGGAGGCATCATGGCCAAACGCACCCACAACCGCAGCCTCGCCGTCGCCTTCCTGCTGCTCATATGTGCGGCGCTCCTGCACACCACCCACCCGGCCATCGCCCTCGCGGACGACGCTCTCGAGGCGGCTGCCGACACTCCTGTCGAAACCCCCGTCGACACTCCCGTCGAGGCGACTGCTGACACTCCCGTTGACGCAATAGCCGAGCAGTTCGGCGAGGCGGGCCCTGCCGCAGACGAGGCCGAGGAACTTGAGGAGGCCATCGCCGCCGGCGAGGTCGAACCCATCCTCTATGACGCCATTAGCTCGATAAAGCCCATGGCCATGAGCGCCGAGATGATCTACTTCACCAAGTACGAGAGCGGCGGAAACTACGACTCCGGTCTGTCCTACTACGATGGCTACCACGCCATGGGCGCCTTCCAGTTCGACAACCGCTACGGCCTGGGGACCTTCCTCAAGCTCGTCTACCAGTACAACCCCACGCGCTACGCCTGCCTCAAAGTGATCGGCGACCGCTACAAGTGGGACGTCACCGGCGACACGCGCAAGAACGGCGCGTTCACCCCGCTCGGCTCCGACCTCAACACCGCCTGGCACGCCGCCTACAGGGCCAATCAAACCGAGTTCTCCCAGCTGCAGAACGGTTATGCCTACGAGGAGTACTACAGCTCGGCCCGCAGGAGCCTCATCGCCCTCGGCATCGACATCGACGCGCGGCCCGACTGCATCAAGGGGCTCATCTGGGGGATGACGAACCTCTTCGGCCAGGGCGGCGGCGCGGCTGCCATCAAGCAGGGCTACTACTGGGGCGCCAACTGGTTCTTCAAGCAGGCAAACATCAACAACTCGATGACCGATGTCCAGCTGGCAACGGCCATCTGCAACAGCGTCATCAAGAACATCAAGACGCGCTACCCCGAGCAGCCGGAGTACTGGACGGGCTGGATCAACCGCTACAGGAGCGAGCTCACCGACTGCCTGGGGTACCTCTCCAAGTACTCGGGCAACAAGTCGCTGGTGTATCGCCTCTACAACACGAAGACGTCGGAGCACCTCTACACCACCAACTTCATCGAGTACCGCGACCTCCCCGAGATCACGTATGGCGACTGGGTGCAGGAGAACGTCGCGTGGTATGCGCCCAAGTCGAGCAAGACGCCGGTCTACCGCCTCTACAACAAGGTGTCGGGCGACCATCACTACACCACGAACGCGAACGAAGTCGAGGTACTGTGCTCCGAGTATGGTTGGACGAAAGAGGGGATAGCCTTCTACTCGGACGACGCGAAGGCCGTGCCTCTGTACCGTCTCTACAACGGGCGCCTGCAGCGCGGCCAGCACCATTACACGGCGAACACCAACGAGCGCGATGCGCTGGTGGAGAGCTATGGCTGGAAGGACGAGGCCATCGGCTTCTACGGCGTGAATGCCAAGTAGCTGTCCATGTGTCGTCCTGAGCGAAGGCGCGAAGCGCCGTAGTCGAAGGACCTCGCCCTCTTCTCATGCGCGGGTCTAGCGGATGATCGGGCATCTTATCAGGTTGAGGCAGGTATAATGATGCGCACTATGCACAGGTCATCCAGGAAATACCTGCTCGCGCTGCTCACGGCCCTCATGCTTGCGGCATCGATGGTGCTGGGGCCGGGAGCATCCGCTGCCCTTGCGGAGGAGCCGCCCCTTGAGGAGCTCGCCTATGGCGAGGGTCACGCGAAGCTGCTGCAGGAGGGCGAGTTCCCGGACGACCTCGTCAGCGGCGAGTACCGTCCGCAGCTGTGGAGTTCGGGCGGTGGCGGAGCCGCAAGCAGCGACAAGGACCTCGCCGGCCTCGAGGCGTATCTGCTGAGCTCGCTCGACAGCGTGACGCGCGAGCTGGACGTGCGCTCCTACGGCGCCACGGTCGACGAGTTCAAGACCCTCTACGAGAAGGTCGTCAACCTGCATCCGAACCTTTTCTATGCGAACGGCGGCTATGGATACACGTACTATCCCTCCACTAACGTCATCGCCTCGGTGACGCTCCACTACACCTCCTCATCCGACGCCGAGATTGCGCAGCAGCGCGTCGAGTACGCCGCAGCCAAGAAGGCCCTGCTCGCCCTCTTCCCCTCCGGTGCTACCGACCTCGAGAAGGTCAAGATCATCCACGACTGGCTCGTCCGCAACATCGAATACAGCACGGGCGCCGATGGCCTCAGCGGCTACAACGCCTACGGCGCCCTCGTCAACAATAAGGCCGTCTGCCAGGGCTATTCCATGCTGATGCGCGCGGTGCTGGACGATCTCGGCATCCCCTGCGTCTACGCGGTGCAGGAGATCTCGGAGGACGATCGCCACATGTGGAACATGGTGCAGGTGGACGGCCTGTGGTACCACGTCGACGCCACGTGGGACGACGGCGGCAACGGCAAATACGCCACGCCAAGCACCACGTACTTCATGAAGAGCGGCGTCTGGATGAGCGCGAACCCGTCGTCTGAGGGCTACCATGCCTTTTGGGACGTGCTGCCGGGCGACGTCAATCCCGATACCGAGGCCAGCACCCTCTACGACGAGTGGACCCACTGGCCCTATTGGCCGCCTGCCGACACAAAGGGTCAGCCGCTCGTCAGCTTTGCCCTCTCGAGCGAGCGCATCGAGTGCGAGGTGGGGAAGGAGCGCACGGCCGAGCTCTGGGTGGACGATGTCGACCCGCTGGACACGCGCCCGCTGCACGCCACGTGGACGAGCTCGAACCCTTCGGTCGCGAGCTTTGCCTGGCCGGGATACGTCACCTACGGGACGAAGGTGGGCACCTCCCTCATCACCTGCGAGCTCGAGGGCAAGAAGCACACCTGCCTCGTCAAGGTGACGGGCAAGCTCGCCGATGCGAAGGTCTCCGCGGTGGCCGACCAGATGTGGACGGGCAAGGAGATACGGCCCTCCGTGACGGTGACGTACGGGGGCACGAAGCTGGTCGCCGGCACCGACTACGACGTGAGCTACCAGAACAACGTCAACGTCGGGACGGCGACGATCACCCTAGAGGGCAAGGGCAACTACACCGGCTCCAAGTCCGCCACCTTCAAGATCGTGGGCCCGGATTCCGTCCCCGTCTACCGCCTGTACAACAAGAAGACCTCGGAGCACCTGTACACGATCAACTACGGCGAGTTCCGCGATTTGCCCAGGATCACGAAGGGCGACTGGGTGCAGGAGGGCATCGCCTGGTACGCGCCCAAGAAGAGCAAAACGCCGGTGTACCGCCTGTACAACAAGAAGTCCGGCGACCACCACTACACGACCTCTAAGCAAGAGGCTAACACCTTGGTGAAAAGGCACGGCTGGACGCTGGAGACGACGGCCTTCTACTCCGACGACGCGAAGCGGCTCCCGCTCTACCGCCTCTACAACGGCCGCCTGCAGCGCGGCCAGCACCATTACACGGCCAGCTTGCAGGAGCGAAACGTCCTCAGCTCGAAGCACGGCTGGAAGTACGAGACCATCGGCTTCTACGGCGTGAAGGCCAAGTAGCCGCCTAACCCCGGGTGCCTGACAAGCGTGTCGTCCTGAGCGGAGCGCCGAAGGCGCGGAGTCGAAGGACCTCGCCCTTCTCGCAATCCGATCACCAGGGGGCTACCCCTTTTGCAATCACCACCGAGTGTCCGTCAATGTGAATGGGGTCATCGTTAGCCTCGGCTGCTAACGAGCACCTGAGGGGTCAATTTCGCAAGAACGATGTCTCTACCGGGTCCCGGCGAGTGCAAGTGCGCGTTAGCCCTCGGAGTTAACGCGCACTTGCGTGAGAGATGACCAGGCATCTTGTCATGGCATGGCACAATAGCGTTGTTAGCTGATTTCGTTGAGCGGGGGTCATCTTGAAGAAGGTCACGAGAATCCTGGCCGGCGGCCTGCTCGTTCTGCTGCTGGTGCTCACTGTATCCGCACGTGCACTTGCGGCGGATGATGGTGTGCAGGATGACGTTCAGCTTGAGGCGGTTGAGTCCGAGGGCCAGGCGGAACCTGAGCCCGAGGTCGCGCCCGAATCCGAGCTCCAGGTTACTCCCGAGGCTGTCGAGGAGCCCGCCCCCGAGGCCGTCACCAACCCCGCGCCGTCACCTGCGCCCGCAGCCGCGCCGTCTGCCGATTCCGCCCCCGAGCTCATCGAGGAGTACATCGAGCTCCAAGGCCTCTACCAGGAGGGCGAGTACCCCGCGCGCAGGTCGTCCGACGGAGCCGGTGGCGCCTCTGTCCCTTCCGGCATCTCGCAGGCGACGGCCGGCAAGCTCCGCGCCCGCATCACCGAGGCCCTCAAGAACGTCGAGTACTCCGTGCGCATCGACGATCTGGACATCTCGACGTCGATCTCATCGGCCGAGATCGAGCGCTACATCGTTGAGGTCATCAACGAGAATCCGACCTCTTCTACGTGTATCCCGGCGTGTGGGTTGGCCACTGGTCGGGCGATACCGCCTATTCGTACATCTCCTTCTCCTACTACTACGAGTCCAGCGAGATCGCCTCCATGAAGGCCGCCTACGAGAAGGCGGTTCAGGAGGTGTTGACCTGGGTGCCCGATGGGGCCACGGAGCTGCAGAAGGTCAAGGTGGTCCACGATTGGCTCGTGCGCAATTGCGTATACGGAAGCGACTCCCATGCGGGCCAGTCGGCCTATAGCGCGCTCGTCACCAAGCGTCCCGTGTGCAATGGCTACTCGCTGGCGGCCATCTCGGTGCTGAGCCGTCTCGGCATCGAGAGCCAGTTCGTCGTCAGTGATACGGCGTCGCACGCTTGGATAAAGGTGAAGGTGGACGGCAGCTGGTATCACATGGACGTGACCTGGGACGACCCGACTGCCGACCAGGGCTTCAACCACACGCCCAACACCAAGTACTTCCTCAAGAGCGACTCCGCCCTCAAGAACATGTACACCTACATGGGGCAGAAGGACACGACGCACTCGTCCTGGTCGCCCACCTCGCCAGCCTGCACCAACACCCGCTACGACGGCTACGGCGATTCCAGCTGGCCCACCTACAAGGGCCCGGCCTCGTCCGTCAAGCCCACGAGCTTCTCGCTTTCCCAGACGAGGGCCGACATGCGAGCGGAGGACTACCTCAAGCTGAGCATCACCAGCGTGAGCCCGACCTCGGCAAACATCGGCACGGCGGTGTGGACGAGCTCCAACGAGCAGGTCGCCCTCGTCGACAACGCCGGCAACGTCACCACGCGCGTTCCGGGCACGGCCACCATCACCTGCAAGATCGGCAGCGTGTCGCGCACCTGCACCATCAACGCGCGTGGCGGCGACATCTCGGGGGCCGACTTCTCGCTGAAGCTCTCGCCCACAGAGCTCACCTACACCGGCTCTGCGCAGACGCCCGCCATCACGCTCGAGCACAAGACCGTCTCCGGTGCGATGGGCCTGCGCCAGGGCACCGATTTCGATGCCGCCTACAAGGCCAACGTCAACGCCGGCACGGCCACCGTCACCATCACGGCCAAGGGCTTCTACACCGGCACGCGGACGGCGACGTTCAAGATCAAGCCGGCGCCGATGTCGAGCGTGACGGCCTCGCTCTCGCCGAAGTCGTACACGTATGATGGCGCGGCGAAGACCCCCGCCATCAGCGCCAGCTTCAACGGGAAGACGCTGGGGACGGCCGATTTCAGCTCCTCCATCAAGGACAACGTCAACGCCGGCACGGCCACCGTCACCCTCACCGGCAAGGGCAACTTCACCGGTACGAGGGAGCTCACCTTCAAAATCAACCGCGCCTCGGTGGCGAGCGCGGATGTGACCGTCCCCAGCCAAACCTACACCGGATCGGCGCTCAAGCCCAAGCTGACGGTGAAGGTGGGCGGGCGCATGCTCGTGGCCGGGACCGACTACGAGGTGTCCTTCGCCGACAACACGAACGCCGGCACCGCGAGCTACACGGTGACGGGCATCGGCAACTACGCCGGCACGGTGTCGGGGACCTTCACCATCAACAAGGCCTCCGTCGCCAACGCTGCGGTGACGGTGGCAGACCAGACCTACGACGGGAGCGCGAAGACGCCCGCGCCGACGGTGAAGGTGGGGAGCCGCACGCTCAAGAGCGGCACCGACTACAGCGTGTCCTATGCCGACAACGTCGACGCCGGCACGGCCACTGTCACGATCAAGGGCAAGGGCAACTACACGGGCACCACGAAGGAGACCTTCAAGATCGCGCCGGCCGACCTTTCTAAGGCGAAGGTGACGGCGGCCAACCAGACCTACAACGGGAGCGCGAGGAAGCCTGCGCCCAAGGTGGAGCTCGCGGGCCTGGCGCCCGTGAGCGGCACCGACTACACCGTGTCCTATGCCAACAACGTCGATGCCGGCACGGCCACGGTCACGATCAAGGGCAAGGGCAACTACGCCGGCAAGGCGTCCACCACCTTCAAGATCAACCCGGCGAGCCTCGCCAAGGCCGATGTGACGGCCAAGGACCAGACCTACAGCGGCAGCGCGCTCAAGCCCGCGCCTACGGTGACCCTGGGCGGCAAGACACTCGTGGCGGCGGATTACACGGTGGCTTACGCCAAGAACGTCAACGCCGGCACGGCCACGGTGACGGTGACGGGCAAGGGCAACTACAAGGACTCGGCCTCCGGCACGTTCAAGATCAACCCGGCATCCATCGCGAAGGCGGCGGTGGCTGTGCCCGACCAGGAATGGACGGGCAAGCCCATCGCCCCGGTGCCCACGGTGACGCTTTCCGGCAGGCAGCTGACGGTGGGCGCGAAGGGCGACTGCAAGGTGACGTCCTACGACAACAACGTCGACGAGGGCACGGCCACGGTGACGGTGGTCGGGCAGGGCAACTACACGGGCACGGCGAAGGGGACGTTCAAGATCGAGGATCCGGCCGTCCCCGTCTACCGCCTGTACAACAAGAAGACGAGCGAGCACCTGTACACCCTCGGCAAGAACGAGTACGACCAGCTGCCCGTCATCACTGAGGGCGACTGGGTCCAGGAGGGGATTGCCTGGTACGCGCCGAAGAAGAGCAACACGCCTGTGTACAGGCTCTACAACAAGAAGAGTGGCGACCACCACTACACGACCAGCAAGGCCGAGGCAGACGCCCTGGTGGCCAATCATGGCTGGACGCTCGAGACCACGGCCTTCTACTCCGACGACGCCAAGCGCGTGCCCCTCTATCGCCTGTACAACGGCCGTCTGCAGCGCGGCCAGCACCACTACACTGCCGATGCCAACGAGCGCAGGGGGCTCACGACCCGCTTCGGCTGGAAGTACGAGACCATCGGCTTCTACGGCGTGAAGGCAAAGTAGCCGCCAAACCCCGGGTGCCTGACAAGCGTGTCGTCCTGAGCGGAGCACCGCAGGCGCGTAGTCGAAGGACCTCGCCCTTTCCCGCTGCGGGGGATCCTTCGACTCGCTTCGCTCGCTCAGGATGACACGAGCTCCCGTGTCGTCCTGAGCGAAGGCGCGAAGCGCCGGAGTCGAAGGACCTCGCCCTTCCCGCGCGACCAGGCTCCTCCTCGTAGTGTTCAAGAAACAATGAACCGAATTGAAATATGAACACCATCGCTATAAGATACCTTGCGTATCCAAGCACCCGAACCCGAGGAGTGCCCATGGCAGAGCTCGTACGCGAAATCGAGGAGGCCGACCTCCCGCAGGTGAACCAGCTGGTCGACCAGCACATCGGCAAGCCCATCGTCCACATCGACCGCCTCGGTGGCATGACCAACCACTCCTACAAGGTCACCGTCGAGGGAGGCGAGGAGTACCTCGTCCGCATCCCCGGCGAGGGCACCGAGGAGCTCATCGTCCGCTCCGACGAGCGCAAGAGCACCGAACTCGCTTGCAAGCTGGGCATCGACTCCGAGCTCCTGCACTTCGGCGACGACGGCACCAAGGTCATGCGCTTCATCTCCAATCCGCAGCCCATGAGCGCCGAGGTCCTGCGCCGTCCCGAGAACCTCTCCCAGGCCGCGCGCATCTTCCACACGCTCCATACCTGCGGCGAGGACACCGGCGTGCGCTTCGAGGTCTTCGAGATGGTTGAGCTCTACGAGCGCGTCATCTCCTCGGCAGGCGTCGCAACCTACCCCGACTTCGACGACGTCAAGTCCACCATCATGGGCATCAAGCAGGAGGTGGACGCAGACGGCGAGGCGCCGCGCGTCCCCTGCCACAACGACTCGCTGGTGGACAACTGGGTCCTCGACGGCGAGGGCAAGCTCTTCCTCATCGACTGGGAGTACTCGGGCATGAACGAGGCGATGTGGGACCTCTCCTGCCTCTCCATCGAGGCCGACTACGGCGAGGCCGAGGATGCGTCGCTGCTGCGCGAGTACTACGGGCGCGAGGCCACGGAGGCCGAGCGTCGCCGCTTCGCCGCGGCCAAGCTCTACGTCGACCTCCTCTGGACGCTCTGGGGCCTCACGCGCGTGCCCTACGACGGCGCGTTCATGCAGGAGTACGCCGACGCCCGCTACGAGCGCCTCAAGCGCAACATCGTCGCCTACGAGCAGATCGCCTAGGGGGGGCAACCATGATCGCAGGAGTCATCGCCGGCATCACCTGGGCGCTCGAGACCATCATCCTCGGCATCGCCCTCGCCATGAGCCCCTTCGCCTCGACCGAGCAGGCCGTCATGCTCGCCCCCTTCGTCTCGACGTTCATCCACGACGCCTTCTCAGCGCTCTGGGCCCTCGTCTACAACGGCGTGCGCGGCAAGCTCCCGGATGTGGTGCGCGCGCTCGGCACGAGGAGCGGCAAGTTCGTCGCCCTCGCGGCCGTGATCGGCGGGCCCGTGGGCATGACGGGCTACGTGCTCTCGGTGAACAACATGGGCGCCTCCATCGGCGCGGTGGCGAGCGCCGTCTTCCCGGCCATCGGCGCCGTCCTGGCCTACTTCTTCCTCAAAGAGGAGATGCAGTGGTACCGCTGGGTGTTCCTGCTGCTCACGCTCCTCGGGGTCTACGGCCTGAGCTACTCGCCCGAGATCAACATCACGAACTTCTGGCTGGGCCTCGTGGGCACGCTCATGTGCGCCTTCGGCTGGGGCATCGAGGCGGTAATCGTCGCCAAGAGCGTGCAGGACCCGCTCGTCACCGACGAGATAGCCCTGGAGATCCGCCAGACCACCTCGGCGCTGGTCTATGGCCTCGTCATCCTGCCGGTGATGGGCGGCTGGCCCTTCACGGCCTCGCTCTTCGCGGGCACGGGTCCGCTCATCCCCACCATCGCGCTCGCGGCGCTCTTCGCCACGGTGTCCTACCTCTTCTACTACCGCGCCATCTCGCAGATCGGCGCCTCGAAGGCCATGGCGCTCAACGTGACCTACGCGGCCTGGGGCATCGTCTTCACCGTGCTCATCCTGCGCGACACGAGCGTCCTCAACCCCATCACCATCGCCTGCGCGGCGCTCGTGCTCGTGTGCGGCGTGCTGGCGGCGGCCGACTACAAGGAGCTGCTTGGCAATGGCTGACGTGACGGCTGGCGCGGACGGCAAGGCGAGCGCGACGGGGGCGGCCGGCGCAGCCCTCTCCAGGAACGATTTCCTCGTGCTGCGCGCAATCGGCGCATCGCCGGAGCGCGCGAGCCAGCGCGGTCTCGCGCAGGCCACTGGCCTCTCGCTGGGCAGCGTGAACGCCGCCGTGCGCAGCTGCTCCGAGGCAGGCCTCGTCGACGATGGCCTCATCACCGAGGCGGGCGTGGCCGCGCTCGAGCCCTACCGCGTGGACAACGCCGTCATCATGGCCGCCGGGCTCTCCTCGCGCTTCGCCCCCATCTCCTACGAGAAGCCCAAGGGGATCCTGCGCGTGCGCGGGGAGGTCCTCATCGAGCGCCAGATCCGCCAGCTCCTCGAGGCCGGCATCACCGACATCACCGTCGTGCTGGGCTACAAGAAGGAGTACTTCTTCTACCTCAAGGGCAAGTACGGCGTGGACCTCGTCGTCAACCCCAGCTACGCGACGCGCAACAACAACGGCTCCCTGTGGCTCGTGCGCGATCGCCTCGCCAACACCTACGTGTGCTCGTCGGACAACTACTTCACCGAGAACCCCTTCGAGCCCTACGTCTACGAGGCCTATTACGCGGCGGAGTACGCCGACGGCACCACGGACGAGTGGTGCATGGGGGAGGGCCCCAAGGGGCGCATCAACTCGGTCGAGATCGGCGGCGCGGACGCCTGGTACATGCTGGGGCACGCCTACTTCGACCGCGCCTTCTCCGAGGGCTTCGTGCGGATCCTCGAGGAGGAGTACGAGCTCCCCGAGACGTCGCCCAAGCTCTGGGAGGCGATCTTTGCCGAGCACCTCGACGAGCTCGACATGAAGATTCGCAAGTACCCGGCCGGCGTCATCAACGAGTTCGACTCGCTCGACGAGCTGGAGGCCTTCGACTCGCACTTCATCGGCAACGTCGACTCCGAAATCATCGACAACATCGTCTCCGTGCTCGGGTGCGCGAAGGAGGACATCCACTCCTTCTACCCCCTCAAGCAGGGCCTCACCAACCTCTCGTGCCACTTCGCCGTGGGCGACGACGAGTACGTGTACCGCCATCCCGGCGCGGGCACCGAGAGGATGATCGACCGCAGGGCCGAGGCGGCGGCGCTCGAGCTGGGGTGCGAGCTCGGGCTCGACCCCACCTTCCTGCATATGGACGGTGAGCGCGGCTGGAAGATCTCGCGCTTCGTGGCCGGCGCGCGCACGCCCGACCCGCATGATGCGGACGACCTCGCGACGATGATGGGGATGTGCCGCAAGCTCCACGAGAGCGGGGTCGTGCTGGAGCGCAGCTTCGACTTCGTGGACGAGGGGCTGAGGTACGAGCAGCTGCTCGAGGCGCGCGGCCCTATCGACGTCCCCGGATATCACGAGCTCCGCGAGAAGGTGCTGCGCCTGCGCGAGCTTGCCGCGGGGGACGGCTTCGCGCCGTGCCCGTCGCACAACGACTTCTGCTCCGCGAACGTCCTGATGGGGGAGGACGGGACCCGCGTCCTCATCGACTGGGAGTACGCGGGCATGTCCGACCCGGCGAGCGACTTCGGGATCTTCTGCGTGTGCGAGGAGCTGGACGACGAGCTCATGGATCGTGCGCTGGAGGCATACCTCGGGCACGAGCCCAGCGACGTGGAGCGCCGCCATCACCTGGCGCACGTGGTGTTTGCCGGCTGGTGCTGGTACGTGTGGTCGCTCGCGAAGGAGGCGGCAGGCGACAACGTGGACACCTGGCTCTACATCTACTATCGCTATGCTGCCGACTACGTCGACCGCGTGCTCTCCCTCTACGAGTAGCCAATTGCAGCTTTTCCGAGTGAGTCAATAGGGACGTAGTCAATTGACTCATTTTTCGTCCTTGGGCACCAGGGGGCTACCCCCGAGTGCCCTATTTTCCGCATCATCCAGGCAATTTGCTGGTATGCCGCCTGGGATTCTTGCTATAATCCCAGGTTAGAAATGCGGTGCCCAGATCTGTGGAGTACGCAAACGAAGCTAAAACGCACTACAGGTACCAGGCGATCTTGGGGGTAAACCATGAATGCCAGCTCACGTGTCATCAGACGCCGTCCAACCATGCTGTTCGCAGCAGCTGCCCTGGCCCTCGCGGCCTCGGGAGGCGTCGCCCTGCCCGTTCGCGCGGCGACCCTGAGCGAGCCCGTCGTCCAGCAGGCAGACGCCGCCACGAAGGAAGTCTCCGAATCCAAGGAAGTCAGCCGCGAGGTGCGCTACGTCTTCGCCGACGGCTCCACTGCGGCCGATACTGCCACGCAAAAGGCCAGCTTCACCCGCAAGGGCATGGTCGACGAGTCGGACGAACCCACCTGGGGCGAGTGGACTGCGGACCCCGGCAACGCGCTCACCAATCCCGTCATCGCGGGCTACCACACGGCAACGCCGGTGCTGGAAGGCCCGGCCTCACCTGATGATGACTTCGAGGACATTACCGTCGTCTACGTAAAGGGTGCGGCTCCCTCCGGCTCCGACGTGGAGTCGTTCGGCGGCAAGGGCGCGACCCAGACTGGCAAGCCCGAGTTCGTCGTCGGCGACGCCGTCATCACGGGCTATGCGCTCGTGGATGCGGACGGCAACGACGCTCCCCAGCTCACCACCGATGACGGCACCTTCGTGATCGACAGCGCCTCCGGCCAGGTCTCCTTCACCCCCAAGGGCGACTTCGTGGGCACGGCAGCCGCCGTCAAGGTGCGCGTCACCGACGCGAACGGCAACACGGCCGAGGCCAGCTACACCCCGCATGTGATTAACAACGCGGAGGAGTGCGTCATCACGCGCACGATCCGCTTCGAGTTCTCCGATAACGCCGTCACCATGGACGACATCGTGCAGTCGGCTACGTTCACGCGGATGGCCGCGGTGGATGCCAAGACCGGCGCGTTCACGTGGGGGGAGTGGCAGAAGACGGAGTTCCCCGAGGTGAAGTCGCCCGGCGTCTCTGGCTACACCGCGCAGCCGACCGTCGTCGAGGCCGCCCCCGTAACGCCGGGCGCTGAGCCTGCCGACGTGGTGGTGAAATACACGAAGCGCCAGCCGGCCCCGGCCCCGACGTCGACGCCCGTCACGCCGGTCGACCCCACGCCGATCGAGCCAGAATACGCCTACCGCGACCAGAACCCCACCATCGGGCTTGACAGGAATACGTTCATTTCTAGGGATCATGTCACCACATATACGATTCAGCAGCGGGTGAGCGGCGACGTCACGTCGCTCACCATCGCTGACACCCTTGAGCCCGTCATGGAGTTTGCAGCTAGTCCGATTGTCGTGACAGGAAATGGGCTTGCCATTGCTGCAGATGCAAAGGTAGATGGACAAACTCTCACCGTGAGTATTCCCGATGCATCCGCCTTGCGCAATGGGTATGTGATGGTGCAGTTCCAAGCAAAGATTCGCGATGGGGCTAACCTTGCGCCCTATGTTAGCGGCACCAGCACTGGGGGAAATAGTATTGCATCCATTCCCAACTATGCAACGACAACGCTTGTGGGCGACACCACTCGCACTCTTGAGTCTGATGTGAAGGAGATCAAGGTGTCGGGTGCCCTCAGCACCCTCGCGCGCACGGGCATCTCGAGCACCCCGCTGACGACGGTGGGCGGCGTGCGTACCACGGCCGGCACGCCTGCCACGGCAGACGCCACCATCCTCGTGGTGCCCGCCATCATCGCGGTGGTTGGCGCGGCGTTCGTGCTCCTCTCCCGCGAGCAGGCCCACGGCGTGGAGTAAGCCAACAACTACACACAGGTGGGGCGGTTCTGCTGGGTCAAACCCGGCAGGACCGCCCTTTTTGCTTTCGGCCGGCCCCCGCTAACCAACATCCCGTCCGTCGAATCCGGCGGACATGCCCCCTGACCGGGGTTACCGCCAACGCGATGTTGGTTATCCGGCCGCGGGAGATCCTTCGACTCGCTTCGCTCGCTCAGGATGACACGAACCTGCGTGTCGTCCTGAGCGGAGCGCCGAAGGCGCGTAGTCG
>CACZNT010000177.1 GCA_902782635.1 uncultured Coriobacteriaceae bacterium | reverse complement strand
GGGATGACGGTGGGCATGTGAGCGCCTCCTTGGCAGAGAAGAGCATGGCCTCGATGGCCAGTTGCGGTGACACGTTGCGGGCGAGGTTGGCGCGCGCGGTGGCGACGGCCTCGAGCGCCCGGAGCGCGCCCGTGCGGTCGGCGATGGCCGCGAGGCGCGCGATGAGTTCTTGCTGATCGGCGTTGACGATGGGCTCGACAACGCCCTCACTCGTGATGAGAACGTCGCGCAGGACAGACTCGGCAACGGCGAGGGTCTCCATGATACCCGAACGCTCGCGGGCGGTGAGGGCGCGCTTGTTGGCCTGCTCGACCTGCTTGACCGCGCCCGTGGTGAGGTAGTCGCGCGTGGTGTCGAGCTCGTCCTCCTGCTGGGTGCGCATGCTCTCGAGGGGGGCGTGCGCGCACGCGACGATCTCGCGCGCGGCGAGCAGGACGTCGTAGTCGTCGTCGTCCGGCAGCTCGCCCAGGGTGCGCACGACGACGTGGCGTGCGTGGCGACGGTCGTCCGAGCGCAGGTACTCGGCCGCGCGGGTGGGGCTTCCGGCCACCGCGAGCGCGATGCGCGCGTCGGCCTCGTCCACGCCCGTCTTGGCGACCACCGAGCGCAGCGCCGCCTCGGGCGGGACCACGCGGAAGGGCACTTGCTGGCAGCGCGAGACGATCGTGGGCAGGCAGGCGTCCACCGAGCGCGCCAACAGGATGAACGTCACCCCCTCGGGCGGCTCCTCGATGGTCTTGAGCAGGGCGTTTGCCGCCGCGTCGCGCAGCAGCTCCGCGCGGTCGACGATGTAGACCTTGGCGGCAGCGCGGATGGGCGCGAGCGGGACGTCGTCCAGGAGCTCGCGGATCTGGCCGACGAGGTAGCCCTTGACGCTCTCGGGCGCCAGGTAGCGGACGTCGGGATGGGTGCGGTGCGACACGCGGATGCACTCGTCGCAGGTGGCGTCGCCGTGCGCGGGGCAGATGATGCACTGGGCGAGCGCGTAGGCGGCCTCCACCTTGCCCGACCCCGGAGGGCCGAGGAAGAGGTAGGCGTGGCTGACGCGGTCCTCGATGACGGCGGCCTCGAGGAAGGAGCGCACGCGCGGCTGGTCGGCGAGGACGGCGAGGGCAGCGGGGCCGGTGGGCGGGTTGCTAGCCACGGGCGTCCCCCTCGCGCGGGTCGGCGTCGACCGGGGCGTCGGGCGACCACTGCATCGACGCCGGGATGGGGTCGTGCGAGTGGGCGGGAGCCGGCGTGGGCGCCCCCTCGAGCTCGGGCAAGAGGTCGATGAGCTGGGCGACCATGCGCTCGTAGGTCTGCTCCTTCTCGCCCGTTCCGTCCACGACGCGGACGCGGTCGGGCTCGGCCTCGGCCAGCTTGAGGTAGCCGCGGCGCACGCGGCGCTGGAACGACACGCCGGCGCCCTCCATGCGGTCGGCGCCGTCCTCGTGGGTAGCGCGGTCGAGGGCCTCGTGGGGGCTGAGGTCGAAGACGATGGTGCGATCCGGCACGAGCCCGCAGCTGCCGAGCGCGTTGGCGCGGCGGACGTCATCCTCGGGGAGCCCGCGGCCGACGGCCTGGTAGGCGTAGGTGGAGTCGTAGAAGCGGTCGCAGATCACGACGACGCCGCGCTCGAGCGCCGGCCGTATCACCTGGGTGACGAGCTGGGCGCGCGAGGCCTCGTAGAGCATGAGCTCGGCCTCGGGCGTGATGTCGGTGTTGCGGGGGTCGAGCAGGATGTCGCGGACCATCTCGGAGATGGGGGTGCCGCCCGGCTCGCGCAGCAGCAGGACCTCGCGGCCGAGCGCCTCGAGGGCCGTCCCCAGCATGCGGGCCTTGGTGGACTTGCCGGAGCCGTCCACCCCCTCGAGCGTTATGAAGATGCCGCGCGCGCGATTGTCCATTGTTTCCCCTCGTGCAGCTCGTGCGACCTGGATTGTGCAACCTGATAACTGTAGCAGGTAGATGTGTGCGACAGGTGGCGGTTGGCGACGGATGGCGCGCGCGGCGGAAGGGCGTTGTTTCGGGCTCTCGCGACCTGCCCTCCCCCGGCTGATCCGCGAGTCAGAGGGCGCAGCTCCAGTCGGCATCGTCGCCGCGGGCGGGCGCGGCCAGCTTGAGCACGGGCGGCATGAGCTCGAGCGCCTTGCACACGCGCTGCCCGCGATCGCGCACCACGTGCGCGGGCACGCCGACGGCCGTAGCACCTGCCGGAACGTCGCGCACCACCACGGCACCCGCGCCCACCTTGGCGCCGTCGCCTACGTGGATGTCGCCCAAGATGGTGGCGTTCGCCCCCACGAGCACGTTGTCGCCGAGGTCGGGATGGCGCTTGCCGCCCATCTGCTTGCCGGTCATCCCCAGCGTGACGCCCTGGTAGATCATGCAGTCGTCGCCGATGGTGCTCGTCGCGCCTATCACCACCCCCATGCCGTGGTCGATGGTGAGGCGTCGTCCGATGCGCGCGGCAGGGTGGATGTCGACGCCCAGCTTGCGGCGCATGCGTTTCGCGAGCCAGAGCGCCAGCGTGCGCGCGCCGTGCTGCCAGAGCCAATGATGACGGCGGTGCGCCCACACGGCGTGCGTGCCCGTGGAGAAGAGGACGATGTCGCGCAGGGAGTCGGCCGAGGGGTCGCGTGCGAGCGCGGCCTGCGCGTCCTCGCGCATGAGGGCGAAGAGGCCCGGCGTGCGCTCGGCCGCATCGTTTGTAGCCGACAGTGCCGCGGGCGAGACCGTCACCATGCCCTCCGCGACCATGCCCTTTGCTGGCGACATGCTAGAGCTCCATCGAGAGGTAGCGCTCGCCGGTGTCGGGGAGGATGGCGACGATGGTCTTGCCGGCCGAGTCGTCGCGCTCTGCCACCTTGCACGCCGCCGCCATGGCGGCGCCTGAGGAGATGCCCACGAGCAGGCCGGCCTCCTCTGCGAGGCGTGCGCGCATGGCGATGGCGTCGGGCGAGGTGACGGTCGCGATCTCGTCGACGACGTTTGCATCGAAGACCTCCGGCACGAAGCCGGCGCCGATGCCCTGGATGCGATGCGCACCGGGCGTGCCGCCGGAGAGCACCGGGCTCTCGGCCGGCTCGACGGCCACCGCCAAAAGGCCGGGCTTGCGCTCCTTGAGGTAGCGCGCCGAGCCGGTGATGGTGCCGCCCGTGCCCACGCCCGCGACGAGGATGTCGATGGCGCCATCGGTGTCGTCCCACAGCTCGGGGCCGGTGGTCTGGTAATGGGCGAGCGGGTTTGCGGGATTGGTGAACTGGCCGGCGACGATGGCGCCCTCAATCTCGGCCTCAAGCTCGGCCGCGCGCTGAACGGCCCCGGCCATGCCCTGCACGCCTGGAGTGAGCTCGATGCGGGCCCCGTAGGAAGCTGCGAGCTTGCGGCGCTCGACGCTCATCGTGTCGGGCATGACGAGGATCATCTCGTAGCCGCGCACGGCTGCCAGCATGGCAAGGCCGATGCCGGTGTTTCCACTGGTAGGCTCAATGATGGTGCCGCCGGGGACGAGCGCTCCGGAGGCCTCGGCGGCGTCGAGCATGGCGCGGGCGACGCGGTCCTTCACCGACCCGCCCGGATTGGCGGCCTCGTATTTGCCGAGGATGCGCACGCCTGCGGCAGGAGATGCGCACAGCGCGGTGAGGTCGGCGAGCGGGGTATGGCCGATGAGTCCCTCGACGTGGGTGGCGTATCGCATGTCCTCCTCCTTGCACGCGGTTCGTTGCGAAACAGCATGACAGTTTAATCCCTAGTGTGCAAGTAGGAATTAACGAGAGCGGCGCGAACCTGTCCCCTTTGTCATGACAAAGGGGACTGTCCCCCTTGTCATGTTTTCAGGAGCGGGAGCGGATGCGGTCGAGGAAGCGGGCGCCGCCCATCTCGCCGGTGGCGTCCGACACCGGATGACCCTGCCAGCGGCGCATCAGCCCCTCGAACCACGGCGCGCTCGATTGCCTCAGCTGCAGCACCATCGTCTGCTTGAGGCCAATGCTGCCGATGGGCGTGGGCAGCACGCCGCCGGTGAGGCACTGCAGGTGGAAGTGGGTAACACAGGCGGCCATGTGCGCGGCCACCGCATCGTCGCGACCGTCGAAGCCGTAGGCGGCCAGGAGCTTGCCCATCTCGTCCTTGTCGGCGCGACCGCGTCGCACGTGCATGGCGCGCAGGTAGGCGAACTTGAAGTAGATGTCGAAGTCGGACGGCACGGGCGGCTCGCCCTCGTCCTTGGGGAGCTGCGGATGCAGCGGGTCCACCCCGCCGAGCTCGGCCAGAAACGCGCGCTCCTCGGCCATCTCGGCCGCGAACTCCTCGCGCACGGCATCGTCGCCGCGCCACTCCTCGGCCAGGAACTCCTGCTCGCTCTCGTAGAGGAAGCCCAGCAGACGCTCGACGGCCTCGTCATCCAGCTCGTCGGCCAGAACGAGCGCCGCCACGTCGAGCGGCGTGATCCCCAGCTCCTCGGCTATGTCTGCTTCCCTCGGCATCGCTGCTCCCGTCCCGTACGGCCCGGCCTCCCCCGCCTCGTCCGGCCTCGTTCGCCCGCGCCCGCGCTACTCGGCGAGCGAAGGCTGGCCCAGGCGCTCGGCAGCCTCGCGCTTGAGCGCGGCGAGGCCCTCCTCCGTGGGCGCCTCGAGGCGCACGGTGTAGGACGGCTCGGTGATGGACTTGCGCACGAGCACCCAGCTACCGTCGGCGCGCTCCAGGCGGATGCCGTCGATGCGGATGGGGTCGACCCCCTCGTCAGCGCACCAGCGCTCCATGGTGTCGAGCGCGGCGTCGCAGTCCTCGGGCGTGGCGCGGATGCGGATGTCGGGCGTGATGGCGGTGTAGCGGACGTCGGCGAGCAGGTCGCGCAGGGTGCAGCCCGGGCGCTCGGCGCGGGCGTCTGCCAGGATGCGCGCGAGGACGACGGTGGCGTAGAGGCCGTCGTCGCCCGCCAGCTCACGGAAGAAGTAGTGGCCGGAGACCTCGCCGCCGAAGACGGCGTTCGAGGCGATGAGGTGCGTGCGGATGAAGCCGTGACCCGAGCGCTCCATGATGGGCTCGCCGCCGCGCTGCTCGACGGCGGCCTTGAGGATGGTGGAGCACTTGAGGTCGTAGACCACCGCGTCGCCGGGCTTCACCAGCGCGTTCGCGAAGATCACCATCCCCTCCTCGGCGATGAGGGCCTCGCCCGAGGCGTCCACGTAGATGGCGCGGTCGCCGTCGCCGTCGAAGGCCACGCCGAAGTCGGCCTCGTGCTCGCGCACGGCCGCGCAGAGCTTGACGGTGGCCTCGGCGAGCGCCGGGTTGGGGTTGCGATTGGGGAAGCGGCCGTCCGGATCGCAGAACAGCGGCACCACGTCGAGCCCGCAGGCCTCGAGCACGCGCGGGCCAATCGGGCCGGTGGCGCCGTTGCCCGCATCGCACACGACGCGCAGGCGCTCGCCCTCGGCAAGCGGCGTCCCGAAGCGCTCGACCAGCATGTCGACGTAGGCGTCGGTGGTGTCGACCTCGCGGTAGCTGCCCTCGGCCTGGGGGAAGTCGCCCGCCTCGGCCAGCTCGCGCACGTGCTCGATGGTGTCGGCCAGGGCGGGGGCGTCGCCGAACATCAGCTTGACGCCGTTGTACTGCGGCGGGTTGTGCGAGGCTGTCACCTGCGCCGACGCGTAAATCCCCAGGTGGCGCTTGGAGAAGTAGAGCTGCGGGGTGGAGACGTTGCCCACGTCGGTGACGTCGGCGCCCGCGGCGATGAGCGCGTCGACGAAGGCGCGCTTGAGCTGCGGGGTGTGCGTGCGGAAGTCGCCGCCCACCACGATGGGCTTGCCGTCGAGCATGGTTGCCACCGCGCCGCCGATGCGCGCGATGACGTCCTCGGTGAGGTCGTCGCCATAGGTGCCGCGGATGTCGCAATCCTTGTAGATGCTCATGTGCTTCCCTTCCTGCCTGAGGCTAGTCGATCCAGCCGCGGCTGCGGCACTCGCCGCAGAACTCCTCGTACAGGCCATCGTACTCGTCGTGCATGTCGCCCTCTGGCTCGAAGCTGCGCGAGATCTGCACCATCTCGCGCGCCGACTCGGTGAGCGTGCGCTCGAGGAGCACCGTGCCCGCCATGACAGCCGTGCCAAAGGCCGCCTCGACGTTTGCGGGCTCTACCAGGCGCTTTCCGAGGACGTTGGCGCGCACCTGGCTCCACACGGGCGCCTTGGCCGCGCCGCCGGCGATGGTGATCTCGTCGCCCACCTCGCAGCCCAGCTGCGCGAGCGTGTCGAAGCAGAGGCGCTCGACGTAGGCAACGCCCTCCATGGTGGCCGCGTAGCGCACGGGCATGGAGCCGGCCTTGTAGGCCTCGGCACGGTCGGGGTACTGCGGCACCATCGCGATGGACGGCGCCAGCGCGAAGCCCTCGGCGTCCGGGCGCACGAAGGGGAAGCGCTCGCCGGTCGTGGTGAGCGGGTACACGAGCGCGCCCGTGGGCGTGAGCTCGGGAACGGTCTTGTTGAGCATCTCGAAGCGACCCTCGCCGAACCACTCGTTGAGGCAGAGGCCGCCCACGTTGCCGGCGCCGCCGGGGTACCACAGGCCCTCGGGGTGCTTGTGGCAGTAGATGCGGCCCTCCGGGTCTTTGATGAAGTTCGAGGTGACGCCCTTGAGGATGAGCGTGGTGCCGATGGTCGAGTTGAACTGGCCCGCCTCGACGGCGCCGGTGGCCACGCACGAGGAGTAGCCGTCCGTGGCGCCTGCGACGACGCGCGTGCCGGCGGGCAGGCCGGTGGCCTCGGCGGCCGCGGAGGTGATGGTGCCGATCTCGGCGCCCGGGCGGACGACCTCGGCGAAGAGGCTCGCGTCGAGGCCGAGCTTGGCGAACTCGTCGATGGGCCAGCGCTCGTCGATGAGGTCGTAGCCGGTCTTGAGGGCGTTGGAGTAGTCGGTGACGCGGAAGTTGCCGGTGAGGCAACCCACCAGGTAGTCGGTCTGGTGGGCGAAGGTGGCCGTGCGGGCGAAGACGTCGGGCTGCTCGTCGCGGATCCAGCAAATCTTGGGCAGCGCGAACGACGAGCCCATGAGGTAGCCCAGCTTGTCCTCGAGGGCCGCGCAGACGGCGTGCACCTCGGCGACCTGCGGCTTCGAGCGCGCGTCGTTGTACATGAGGGCATTGGTGAGGGGCGTGCCCTCGGCGTCGAGCGGGACCACCGTGCCGGAGGTGCCGTCGATGCCGAGGATGACGTCGCCGAGCGCGTCGGCGGCGCGGAGCTGGGCGGAGACGTCGGCGAGAACGTTGTACGCGGCAGCGCGCCAGTCGGCCGGGACCTGCTCCTTGAGCGGGTCCTCGGCGGCGTTGATGCGCTGGTAGCGCTCGGAGGCGGAGGCCAGCACCTTGCCTGCGGGCGTGGTGGCTATGGCGCGCACCCCCTGGGTTCCCAGATCGAGACCTATGAGCGTGATGCTTCCGGCCATTGCTGCCTCCTTGGACGCGCGCGATTCATTCCGTCTTTGATTGTCTCACCATGCCTGCCACCCCGCCCCTGCAATGTGAAAAATAGGCGGGTTCTTTTTTCGCTTTACCGCACTAGACGAGGGCGGCGTAATCCTGGCGCTGGCTGAAGATGTGCTCGATGAGGATGCTGTCGTGGGAAACGGTATAGAGCATTATGTAGCTCATGAACGAGGCCGTGCGGTACCCGCGATCGGCCAGCTCCGCCATCTGCGAGAGCGGGTACATCTGGGGGTTCTCGCGAATCAGCGCGACGCGCTTGTCGAGCTCGTCGAGGAAGTGACCGGCTGCGCTCGGGCCGTCTGCCACGGAGAGAAGGTAGTCGACGATGCGCTCCCTCTCCTCTTGGGCTGACTCGAGGTAGACATAGCTATAGGCCATACTTCTCACGCAGCCTTCTGTCCGCAGTCGGCCCGTCAATAACGCGCCCCTCGGCCTTCTCGCGCTCGGCAAGGGCAATGCGGGCAAGAAGCCGCTGCTTGGCAGGCTCCTGCTGGAGGGCATCGTAATCGGCGCTGCGCATTACGACGAAGGCATCGTATCCGTTGCGGGTGACGGTAACCGGACCAGGCGACTCCTCGACGAGCCGTGCGAAGCGAGCAGTGTCCTTGAGATCCTTGATGGGGACGCAGGTAGGCATGGTGATCCTTTCCGAGTCATTATTGGTAGTCATAGTATGGCATTATTTATCCCCTTTTCCTACCACGTCCTTGGCCAACGTGCGATTTGCCGCTGCGCCTCGCTGCGAGCTCGCTCAGATGGCTACAAAACGAAGTATTGCGGCTAAGTTTTCGGAATCGGCGGGTATCGGAGTGCAAAACCGCAGGAAGCGAATGACCGATACTCGACATTTCGGAAAACTTAACCGCAATACTTCGTTTTGTAGCCACCAGCCCTCCAGTGACGCCCGCAAACCAGCCCCTTCCGGGCGCAAACGACTCCCCCAGCCCCACTCGCCGAGCCGGCTGCGCGCCTGAAAGCTTGTCATAATACCTCGCTTATAAGGTGCTAGCATCACATAGCACCATGAGGCTCGTTCTCTCTCACATAACGGCATACGAGTTCTGGCTCTCGAGCCTTTCGACCGGCAAGCCAGAGTTTGGGGCAGGATTCTTGCCAAATGAGGCTGCCGGGGGCTCTCGCCCCAACTCATGGAGGCGTCTCTTCGATCATGCTGGTGGGTCCAAGGAGGACATGCACATCCTCGTCGGATCGCCGGGAAGCCGCACGGACAGCCCCTGCCTGTCGGCGCATGTTGCGAGCGCCGACTTGCCCGCCGGTGCGATTCTGCAGGTTGGCCGAGAGCTTGGCGTAGTCGCGCCCGAGCTCTGCTTCATGCAGCTCGCCCAAACGCTCTCGGGAGTCGAGCTCATACGCGCGGGAAACGAGCTGTGCTCCATGTACTTCGGATCCCTCGAGGGGTATGCCGAGCTTCCAGAGCGAGAGCCTATTTGCACACGCGACAGCATCCTCGAATTCCTCGAACGCGCGGGCGGCTTGCGGGGAGCATGCAAGGCCCGCAAAACAGCTCGATGGATAACTGACAGGAGTCGCTCTCCACGCGAATCAACGCTCGCAGCGCTGCTTGCTGCGCCATCCAGGCTCGGCGGGCAGCAGCTTCCCGCATTCGAGGCAAACTGGGCCATCCCCCTGGACTCCGATAGCGCGCTCCTCACCCAACGAAGCTATCTCGAAGCTGATATCTGCTGGCCGGAAAAGGGCTTGGCCATCGAGTACAACAGCCTATTGCATGAGGGAGAGGCACCATCGCAGCGCGACCTCGAGAAGATAACGGCGCTGCAGGCAATGGGGATGACCGTCGTGCCTTTGAGCAGCTGGCAGTTCGGCAGCTTCGAGAGGTTCTCCGCCGTGATCCGCATGGTGAGAAATCTCCTGGGGCTGAGAAACCGGCCGCGGCCTTCGGTTGTCTTGGAGCGAGAGCTCGCCCACCGCAGGCTGCTGGACGTCGAATCCCGATGGCGTACGCATCCCAAACTCGACGATTGCGCCTGGTGGAAGATCATCCGGCCGCAAGTTGGACGGGTTTGATGGCTACAAAACGAAGTATTGCGGTTAGTTATCCTGAATTCTCGAGTAGCGAGGGTCCGTTTCCTGGGATTTGATGGCGCGATACTTGCTGAATCCGAAAACTTAGCCGCAATACTTCGTTTTGTAGCCAATAGGGGCGCGGGAGGCGCAGGATCTGCCCCAGTCTCAGTCGACGACAGTGGAAACTCCAGTGGTTTTTCATCAATTTGTGGAATCGTTCTCACATGGGATGGGGAAAGGTATAGACTGCCACGAAAAGCCTGTCACGACACGAGGGGACACACATGGATTCGGCACGATGGAGCACCGCCTTTCACCTCAACCCCAAGCAGGGCTGGGTGAACGACCCCAACGGCCTCTGCCAGGTAAACGGCAGCTATCACGTCTTCTACCAGTACGCACCCGACTGGCCCGAGGACGAGCTCAAGTACTGGGGCCACTTCACGAGCCCCGACCTCATCCACTGGACGGACTGCGGCGCGGCCCTCTCCCCCGACATCGCCGAAGACCGCTGCGGCGTCTACTCCGGCTGCACGCACGTCGTCCGCGGCGGCGCGCCAGACGGCGGCGATCGCATGATGGTGTACTACACCGGCAACGTCACCTACGAGGGCGACTACGACCGCATCACCTCAGGCCGCGAGGCAAACGAGATCCTCGTCACGAGCGACGACGACGGCCGCAGCTTCACGCCGAAGCAGGTCCTGCTGCGCAACGACGACTACCCCGAGTACTGCACGCTGCATGTTCGCGACCCGAAGGTGTGGGAGCAGGACGGCGCGCTCCACATGGTGCTCGGCGCGCGCGATCGCGCGGACGTCGGCCTCGTGCTCATCTACGATTCGGCTGACGGCATCGATTGGAAGTTTCGCCAGGCAGTGCGCTCGGCCGATCGTTTCGGCTACATGTGGGAGTGCCCCAACATCGCGCGCGTCGGCGGGGCGGAGTTCCTCGCCGTGTGCCCGCAGGGCCTTCCCGCCGAGCCCGACCGCTGGCAGAACCTTTGGCAGGCCGGCTACTTCTGCCTCGACGGGCGTCTGCTCGACACGACGCAGGTAGACGAGGCCGGCTTCGTGGAATGGGACCGCGGCTTCGACTTCTATGCGCCGCAGGTCTTCGAGGACGAGCACGGCCGCAGCCTGCTCATCGGCTGGATGGGAACCTTCGACAAGAGCTACGAGTCCGCGCCCGCGGGGCTCGCGTGGTGCCACTGCCTCACCGTCGCCCGCGAGCTCACGCTGGGCGATGACGGTCGGCTTCGCCAGTGGCCCGTGGCCGAGCTGGAGCAGCTGCGCGGCGAGCGCCACGAGCTGAGGCCGAGCGCGACCGTCGAGCTGGGCGAGCACCGCGCCGACATCGTGCTCGAGGGGATTGCCGGCCAGGGCGCGCTCGTGCTGGACGACGCGCTGGGAATCGAGTTTGACGGGACGCACCTCACGCTGCTGTTCGGCGAGAGCGAGGCGGCGCGCGAGATCGCCCAGGGGCGGACGTCGCGCACCGTGCCGATGGACGAGCTGCGCGACCTGCGCGTGCTGGTGGATGGGTCGGCCGTCGAGGTGTACGCGAACGGCGGGGCGGCCGTGTTCTCGACGAGGTGGTTCCCGACGTCCGAGACGATGCGCCTGCGCTGCGGGTTCAGCTTTGCCAACGGCACCGCTTGGGAGATGTAGCGGCGCGGAATGCCTGCACACCTGACAAGTTGCCCGGGCATCTGTCATGCGATGGCG
>CACZNT010000176.1 GCA_902782635.1 uncultured Coriobacteriaceae bacterium | reverse complement strand
CTGCTTCTCCTCTTGGGGGCGATCATGCTGCTGGTGGCGCTCTTCGGCTTCGCCGAGGAGGGATTCAGCGATACCACCGCGGCCATCCTCTTCTTCGGTGTGACGCCGCTCGCGGGCGGCATCCTGCTGCTCATGACCCAGAGTCGCCTGGGCACGCTCGAGGAGGCAGCCGAGCTCGAGACGAGCACGCCCACATCGCAGCAGAGCGCTCCCGTGGCGGCGCCCGTGCCCGCGGAGGGCGCCCGCGTGATCGAGACGCTCGTGAGCCCGGGCGCGCCCTCGGCCTCCCCCGCGCCGGCTGCCCCCACGCCCGCCCCTGGCGAGTCGCGCGTGCAGCAGCTCGCGCTGCGCTCGGATGACATCCTCGCCACCCTGCGCGACGTGCGCAAGGACGACGCCGCCGACCTCCGCACGCTCTCCGCGCTCATCTCGGGCCTCGAGCTCGACGACATCGAGGGCGCCCCGCCCATCTCCGTGACGCGTCTGGGGCGCACCAAGCGCTACTGGCTCGGCTTCGACGAGGATGGCGCCACCGACGAGGCCTACGACCTCTGCGTCTCCTGCGAGGCTGCGCTCAACGTGGAGGATGACATCCGCACGCACGCCCTTTCGGCCACGCTGGACGAGACGACGCCTGGCGCCCGCGCCGCCGTGAGGCGCATCCTCGAGCTCGGCCCATCCGCTTGGAATCCGTCGGCCGACCTCTCGCTCGCCTATGGCCCGAACGCGCAGGCGTCATCGGGCGAGTGGGCGCTGCGGCGCGGCATCGCCGAGTTTGTCGAGAACGTCCCCTCCCCCTTCCGCCTGACCTTCGACATGCGGGCCAGCGTCGCGCAGCGGGTCGCGGCCATAAGCCTCGAGATCCCCCGGCCGCGCTGCATGGCCATCGTCACCTCCGACCCGACCGCGAAGGCATCCGAGGCACGGGCCTACGCGCTGAGGAGCGCCCTGCTCATGGCCCAGGGCGCGCTGGCATGCTCCGACGACATCGACCGTGTGGCGGTGAGCTGCCACGAGCACGGCTCGGCGCAGACGCTGCTGTCGCTGGACGTCACGCGCGACAAGCTCGAAGCCCTCAAGGCGGCGGCCCTGAGCAAGGCCGTGGATGATGGCGGGTTCCCGCAGGACGAGTCGGTGCGCGCAAGCTTCGACCCATACGGGTGGTTCGAGCCGGTGACGGCGCACCTCGCGCTCGACGACAAGAGCCTCGCGAGCGTCGACCGCACGCTTCCCGCCGAGCTCATCCGTGATGCGGCCGATGACGCCTTGCGTGCCGCAACTGGCGCCAAGCGCATATCCGACCTCGGAATCAACGAGGACGCTGCGCGCGTGGCCGCCTGGTACGACCTCCTGCCCAAGCTGGGCGACTCGACGGAATCGGCGGTGTCTGCCCTGGTGGATGCACGCGATGCGGCCAGCGACATCAGCGTCATGGAGGCCTGCGCCCGCACGAGCCAGGCCCTCGTCGAGGGCAACGTCGACATCTCCGAGACCGACGCCATGCGCGAGCTCTTCATCAACGGCTTCGCCCTGAACCAGGCGTTCCGGCGGGCAGACGAAATCGCCGAGGATCCCGAGGGCAATCCCGGGCCGGCGCTGGAGGTGCTCGACGGCGTGCTCGACCCGATCGCGCAAACGGGCATCTACATCGACGATTCCGAGCACGTCTTCCGCTTCTTCGGGTCGATGGCCGAGCGCGTCCTCTACAACATGCAGGTGGACGAGGGAGGCCGCGAGGTGCGCCTCGTGCCGGACGTCTACTACCATGCCCACTCGCTTGCCGCGCGCATGCGCTCCGCGGTAGGAGATGCGAAGCGGGCCCTCGCCCATGCCGACGAGCTCATCCGCATAGCGCCGACCTCCTCCGACGCCATCGCCGTGAAGGTGCGCGTCCTCGAGAACTCGAACAAGATCTTCGACGCCGCCTCCCTGCTGAAGGAGGGGCTCACCCGGGCGATGACGGCGCGCGACGCCTGCCTGCTCCACTACCGCCTCGCCTTCATGCAGTGGAAGCTGGGGCGAGGCGACCTCGCCGTCGCCAGCTACGTCCGCGCCATCGAGCTGCGCGGCCCCATGGCCGACCAGGCGGCCGAGGAGCTCGAGGACCTGCTCTCATCCGACAGCGCGCTCAAGCGGCTCGACTTCGACGAGGCCCGTGCGAAGCTGCAGGGCGCCGACATCCCGCTCGGGGCGACCGACGCTCAGCGCGACATGGTGATGAAGGCGGCCATCGTCACCTGCGACCAGGGATACCATGGAGTGTCCGCGCCCCTGGTGGGGGTCCTGTGCGAGCGCGACCGCGACGACGTCCTCATCGACGTCTACCGCTCCCTGCGCCTCGCGTAGGACATGACAAGGGGGACAGTCCCCCCTTGTCATGACAAAGGGGACAGGTTTCCTAACGGCATTACTGCCCTTGGTTGCCCCACCAGGCATCGACCTGCGCGATGAGGTCCTCGCGGCTGCCCGAGTTGTCTATGACGGAGTCGGCCATGGCCAGAAGCTCCTCATCGGAGGGCTGACGGCTCACACGCGCCTCGAAATCCTCTGGGTCCATACCGCGCCCTATGGCAAGCTCGCGCCTGCGCTCCAGCGGGCACATCACCACGAGCACCTCGTCGGCCAGCGCAAGCGCATCGCCCATCTTGTCGAGGAGCGGCACCTCCACCAAGAACACGTCGGGAGGCACATCCTCATCTGCCGCCTCGGCGACCTTCTCCCGCAGGAGGGAGAGGATGGCGGGATGCTGGAGCGCCTCGAGGTCGGCCGTGGCCTCGGGCGTCGCGAACGCGCGCTCGGCGAGGAGCGCCCGGTCGAGCTCGCCCGTCTCGGCGTCGACGAGATCGTCGCCAAAGCGCTCGGCTATGGCGTCGAGCAGGGGGCTTCCGGCTGCGAGCACCTCGCGCGAGAGCTGGTCGAGGTCGCAGCGCCGCGCGCCGAGCTCGGCGAGTCGCGTGGCCACAGTGGATTTTCCCGAGGCGATGCCCCCGGCGAGGAAGACGACCCGCATGCTAGGCACCTGCCTCCTCGAGGATCTTGACGAGCTTCTCGAACTCCTCGTCCTGGCCCATGCCCGTGAGGAAGGCGACGCCGTTGAGGAGCGGGCACGGCCACTCCTGCCCCGAGTTGGGCAGGATGGTGACGTAGACCGTCGCCTGGTTGATGTAGCGCTTGACCTTCCCGAAGCCCACGGCGAGCACCTCGGCCTCCACCCCACGCTCGGCGAGCATGCGGCGGAGCTTGCTGCCGACGGTCTCGGAGGTGGCAATGCCCGAGCCGCATGCGACGAGGACGAGCGGCAGATTCTCGAGTGCCATGCGATCCCCTTCCCGAAAGCCTGTCTGCTGGCAGCATTGTATGACAGCGCGGAAGGCACGCAGCCCCTCTCGCTGGCGAGAGGCCCCGGCGAGGAGACGGGGCGCTACGAAAAAGGGGCGCCCGGAGGCGCCCCTGGCAGTGCGTATGGGAGAGCTTGCGCTACTCGGCGTCCTCGGCGGGAGCCTCCTCAGCGGCCGGCTCCTCGGCAGGTGCCTCCTCGGCTGCGGGCTCCTCAGCGGGCGCCTCCTTAGCCTCGGGCTCGGCTGCGGCCTCCTCGGCAGGAGCCTCCTCAGCGGCGGCCTCCTCGGCAGCAGGCGCATCCTCGACGGGAGCGTCCTCGACGTCGTCGACGACAACGCCGGCGGCCTCATCGTCGCCGTACTCCTCGCCCTCGAGCGGCTTGACCTCAACCTCGGTGCCGAGGGTCTCGGCAGCGGCCTTCATCGACAGCGAGATGCGACGACGATCGAGGTCGATCTCCATGACCTTGACCTGCACGACGTCGCCCACGGCGCACACCTGCGCGGGAGCGTCGACATGCTGGCGGGCCATCTCGGAGATGTGCACCAGGCCCTCGATGCCCTCGCCGAGGTCGACGAACGCGCCGAAGGTGACGAGCTTGGTGACGGTGCCCTCGACGATGGCGCCGACGGGGTACTTCTTGACGAGCGTGCGCCAGGGATCCTCGGTGGTCTGCTTGAGGCCGAGGGAGATGCGCTCGCGG
>CACZNT010000175.1 GCA_902782635.1 uncultured Coriobacteriaceae bacterium | reverse complement strand
CGTCGCCAAGGGAAGCCGCATGTCGCCAGCGGCCGTTAGCGGGAGATGCTAACGCGCACCTGCAGGGGTGATTTCGGGAAAACGACGTCCCTACCGAGAACCGCAGCGCTCAAGTGCTCGTTAGCAGAGGCGGTTAACGGTCATTAGCGGGGAAATGAGCCAATTGGCTACGCCCCTATTGGCCCATCTTCACGTGTGAGTCAATACACTACGTCCCTACTGACTCATTTTTCACGTGGGCGCGGGGGTGAGCCCCCATGTAGGCCATGCGCACATGGGTCCTGTCGATGTGGGTGTAGAGCTGGGTGGTGGAGATGTCGGAGTGCCCCAGGATCTCCTGCACGATGCGCAGGTCGGCCCCGCCTTCCAGCATGTGCGTCGCGAAGCTGTGCCGCAGGCTGTGCGGATGCAGCCCCCGAATGCCGACGACGCGCCCATAGCGCTCCACGATGGCATGGACCGACTGGCGCGATATGCGCCCTCCGCGCGCGTTGAGAAACACGGCCGGGCTCGCCGTTCGCCCCGCCAGACCCATGCGCCAGCTACCCAGCCACTCCCCCATGGCCGAGGCGGCCGAGCCCATGATGGGGACGATGCGCTCCTTCGACCCCTTGCCGAAGACGCGCAGCACCTCCTCCTCGAGCAGGACATTGCGCATGTCGAGGCCGCAGAGCTCGCTGACGCGCAGGCCGCAGCCGTAGAGTACCTCGAGGATGGTGCGATCGCGCTGCCCGGCCGCCGTCTGGGGGAAGGGCTGGTCGAGCAGCGCGGCCGCCTGCTCGTGGCTGATGACGTCGGGCAGACGGTCGGCCTTGCGGGGAAGCGGGATGTCGGCGCTGGGATGCTCGGTGCAGATGTGCTCCGCCACCATGAAGCGGTGGAAGCCCTTGATCGCCGAGAGGGCGCGCTCGACCGACGACGAGGCAAGCCCCTGCCCCATGAGCGAGCTCACATGATCCTCGATGTCACGCCTGCTCACCGATTCCGGCTCGGTGATGCCTCGCTCCGCGAGAAACGAGAGGTAGCGCTCGATGTCGCGCCCATAGGCGGAGACGGTGTTGGGCGAGCTGCCCCGCTCGATGGCGAGGTAGCCAAGATACTCGCGAAGCGCCGCGGCCAGGTCCATTCCCGCCATGGGAGCGCGCCCTACCCTATCCCCTCGCCCAGCATCTCGCGGGCATGGGCGAGCGAGGCCTCCGTGGCGTCGCCGGAGAGCATGCGGGCGATCTCGGCCACGCGCGCCTCGCCGGACACCTCGCGGATGAGGGTCTCCGGAACGTCACCCGGGCGCTCCTCGCGGCTCACGACGTAGTGCTTGTCGGCGGCCACCGCCACCTGCGCGAGGTGCGTAACCACTATCACCTGGTGCGTCGCGGCGAGGTCGCGGATGAGCTGCGCGAGCGATACGGCCGTGGCGCCGCCGACGCCGGCATCCACCTCGTCGAAGACGAGGGTGTCGACGGAGTCCGTGGCGCCCAGCACCACCTTGGCAGCCAAGGCCACGCGGCTGATCTCGCCTCCCGAGGCGATGCGCTTGAGCGGGCGCGAGGGCACGCCGGCGCCAGGGCTGTACAGGAGCTCGACATGGCTGGGGCCGGACGGTCCCCACGATGCGCGGTCCTGCCGCTCGATGCCCACCTCGATCTGGGCCGACCCCATCTCGAGGCGCGCCATCTGCTCGCCGATGGCGCGGGCAAAGCCCGGGGCGGCCGCGCGACGCGCGTCGTCGAGCGCATCCGCGGCACGTGCGAGGCGTGCCTCCGCCTCGTCGAGCGAGCGATTGGCCCGGGCAAGGAGCTGCGAGCTGTCCTGCGAGGCCTCGACGATCTCGCGTGCCTGCTCGCGGCGGGCGAGCACGTCTTCCATCTCGGGGCCGAACGAGCGCATGATCCCCTGCAGGGCGGACATGCGCTCCTGCATGCGGTTCAGCTCGCGCGGGTCGAAGTCAACCGAATCCCGATAGCGCCTGAGGGTGCCCGCCGCGTCCTCGATCTCGGCCAGCGAGGCCTCGAGCGAATCGGCGAGCGTGCCCAGGGAAGCGTCATGGCGCTCGGCATCGCGCAGCAGCCGGGCCGCCGCGGACACCAGGGACGCCGCCGAGGCGCCATCGTCATCGCCAGAAAGCGCCATCCGCGCGCCCTCGGCCGCCTGGATGAGGGCCTCGGCGTGGGTGGCACGCGGGAGCATCTCCTCGAGCTCGGCCAGCTCCTCGGAGCTCGGCGAGACCTCGTCTATGCGCGCGAGGGCGAATTGCGCGTCCTCGAGACGGCTCGCGCTGTCGCTCACGAGCGAGCGCACGCGCTCGAGCTCGGCGGCTGCCTGGCGGGCCTCGTCGAGGGCGGCTGCGTACTCGGACGCGGCGCCGGACACCGCATCGCCTGCCCAGGCATCCAGCATGGCGACATGCGTGGGCACCGAGAGGAGCTGCTGATGCTCGTGCTGGCCGCAGAGGTCGACGGTGGAGCCCACGCGCTCCTGGAGCTCGTGGACGCTCGCAAGCGCGCCGTCAACCTCCACGCGACCGCGCCCGTCGGCTCCCACGCGCCTGCGCACCACCATGCCGTCCATGTCGTCGGCACCCAGGAACACGCGACCCTCCACGACGAGGGCATCGGCGCCCGAGCGAACCATCTGCGCATCGGCGCGCTCCCCCACAAGGAGCTTCAACGCGCCGAGCAGGGCCGTCTTGCCGGCACCCGTCTCGCCCGTGAGCACCGTGAGGCCGGTCGAGGGCTCTATGCGCGCATCGGCGATGAGCGCTACGTCTGTGGCGTGGAGTTCGTCGATCATCTCGGCGCTACCGCTTCGCCCCGCGTCCCCAGAACACGCGGGAGACGCTCTTGTAGAAGCCCTGGTCGGAGTCGGAGAGCAGGATGATGTCGCCGGGACCGCGGCGGGCGACGACGCGCTCCACCTGCTTGTCGCGACTCACGAGCCGACCGTCCACGAAGCAGGTGCGCGCGGCGGGTCGGTCGACGTCGCGCATGTCGAGCTCGACGACGTCGGAGGGGCCGGCCAAAAACGCGCGGGCGAGGATGGTGTGCGGCGCGATGGGCACGCACACCATGCCGTCGAACTCGGGGGTGACGATGGGGCCGCCTGCCGAGAGCGCGTACCCGGTGGAGCCGGTTGCCGTGGCCACCACGAAGCCGTCGCCGCGCAGGCGGTCGATCTTGTTTCCCGAGGCTGAGATGTCGATTTCGATCATGTCGCCCTCGCCTCCGCGGGTGAGCGCGACGTCGTTCAGGGCGAAGAAGTGCTCGACGCTCATAGAGCCGGTCTCGTCGACGAAGAGGCATTCCACGTCCAGCGTGGCCCGACGCTCGGCGTGCATGTCGCCCGCGAGCGCGTCCGAGACCGAGCCGATGATGTTGGAGGAGTCCGCGCCGGTGAGAAAGCCGAGGTGGCCGAAGGAGAGACCCAGGAGCGGGATCTCGCGATAGCCGACGATGTTCGCAGCCCTCAGGAGCGTTCCGTCGCCGCCCAGGGAGACGACGAGCGAGGCGTCCTCGGCAAGCGAGGGACCATCCTGCCCCAGCTTCCCGTCTCCTGCGCAGACGACGTCGACGCCCTCGCGCGTGAGCCAGCTTGAGAGCGTATGCGAGGCGTCCACCGCCTCATCGCGGGAGTAATTGGGGACGAGCAGGACCTTCAAGGCGACCTCCTGGGTGCGCGCGACTCATATAGGAAGAGTGTACTCCTGTTCCCCCTCCCCTGCCGGATGCACCCCGCGCGGGAAGGGGACGGGTTCTTGCACGCACGCCAAAAATGAGTCAATTGGCTACGTCCCTATTGACTCATTTCCCTGGTCTCGGCGATGGCGGCTTGGATGTCGAGCTGCGCCGGCTGGGCGCCTGCTTGGGCGAGCATGAGAAACTCCCTGTTCCCCTTGGCGCCGGCGATGGGGCTCGCGCAGAGCGCCTTCGGGGCGAGGCCTGCCTCTGCGAGCTGGCCGGCCACGCGCTCGAGCACCGACGCCCACACGCCCTCGTCGCGCACGATGCCTCCGGGGCCAACCTCCTCGCGGGCGGCCTCAAACTGTGGCTTGACGAGCGTCAGGAAGCGGCCACCCTCCCCGAGCAGCTCGACCACCGCGGGAAGGATGTTGGCGATGGAGGTGAACGACACGTCGCACACCGCCAGGTCGATGCTTCCGGCGCGCTCGGGTGTGGCGACGTCGACGATGTTGGTGCGCTCGAGGAGCTCGACGCGCCCATCCTGGCGCAGCTTCCAGTCGAATTGCGCATAGCCCACGTCCACGGCCAGCACATGGGCGGCTCCACGCGTGAGCAGGCAATCGGTGAACCCGCCGGTCGAGCAGCCTATGTCGAGGCACGACAGGCCCTCGGGAGAGACCGCGAAGGCGTCGAGGGCATGCGAGAGCTTCTCCCCGCCACGGCTCACATAGGCCTTGCGCCCGCGTACATGCAGCTCGATGCCGGGAGCCACCTGCTCGCCGGGAGAGGTGAGCCTGCGCGAGCTCGTGGACACCTCGCCAGCGAGCACCGCGCGATATGCAGAGTCAACGTCATCGAAGAGGCCCTGGCGGACAAGCTCCTCGTCGAGGCGCACGCGCGCCATCGCCGTTAGGCCAAATCTGGGTCGGTGCCAGCCGAGGCCTCGTCGGCGGGTGCGGGCGCATCCGCGTCGCCCTCGCCTGCGGCATCCTCTTCGGCGCGTGCCTCGAGGGCAGCCGCCTCAGCCTCGGTGAAATCGACGCTGTCCACCATGTCCACGGCCGCCGAGCCGAGCTTGATGGCCTCGTCGAAGAGGTCGAGCGAGCGCTCGAGCGACGTGTTCTTGTCGCGCACGACGCCCACGATCTCGTCGAGGCGCCCCGTTATCTCGTCAAAGGAGCCGTACTCCTCGGCCTTCTTGCTAGCCATGCTCGACCACTTCCTCGTCCGCGTCGGCCGCGGCAGGGCCGACGAGCAAATCGGGATGGAGCGCCGACTCGTCGGCAATGCGCCCCAGCACGCCATTCACAAACTTGGGGGAATCGTCCGTGCCATACGACTTGGCCAGCTCGACCGCCTCGTCGATGGCCACCGAGATGTCGACGTCGTCCACGACGAGCATCTCGTAGACGGCGATGCGCAGGAGGTTTCGGTCTGCGCTGGGCATGCGCTCGAGCGTCCAGTTCTCGGAGAAGCGGCTGAGCAGCGCGTCGATCTCGGCACGGAGGCCATCGACGCCGCGCGCCAGCTCCTCGGCATAGTCCTCGAGGGGACCCGGCTCGAGCGCGTAGGCCCCATCGAGCACGTCCTCGACCGTGCGGGACGTGGCCTCTGCCTGGAACAGGATCTGCAGGGCTTGGCTGCGAACGAGCCGCCTGCCGCCCATGTGCACCTTCGACAAGTCCTACTCCTTGGGGAAGACGAGGCTGTCGATGCACACGTTGACCGCCGCCACCTCGACGCCCACCGTCTCGCGGATGCCGCGGGCAACCGCCTCGCGGACGTCGTCGGCGAGCTTGGTGAAGGGGTAGCCGTAGAAGACGGCCAGGTGCACCGTCACCTCGAGCCCGTCGTCGCCCACGCACGACTCGACGGCACCGTCCGGCGCCACCGACTTGGCCGTGAACACGGAGATGAGGTTCGAGGCGATGTCGTTGCCGCCCACGCGGACGATGCCCTCGACCTTCTCAGCGGAGGCAGATACGATCTGAGCGACGACGCTCTTGGAGATGCCGATGCCGGAGACTAGGAGCTCGCTGTCTTCCATGGTTCCTCCCAATGGACGTACGCGCCTAGACGCGCTGGACGAACTTGCCGTCGCGCGTGTCAATCTTCACGCGCTCCCCTACGTTGAGATACATCGGCACCTGCACCGTGGCGCCCGTCTCGATGGTGGCCGGCTTGGTGCCGCCCTGGACGGTGTCGCCCTTGAAGCCGGGGTCGGTCTCGGTGATCTCCACCTCGATGAACATCGGGGGCTCGACGCCGATGAGGTCGGTGTCGGCATAGCGCAGCAGGCAGGTGTCGTTCTCCTTGAACCACTTGGCGTTCTCGCCAATCATGTCGGAGGGAACCTCGATCTGCTCGTAGGTCTCGTTGTCCATGAAGAAGAAGGTGGAGCCGTCGTTGTAGAGATACTGCATCTCGCGGGTGGTGAGGTTCGCGCTCTCGAACTTGGTGCCGGCGTTGCAGGTCTGCTCGACGACGCGACCCGTCTTGAGGTCGCGGGTCTTGTAGCGGACGAACGCGCCGCCCTTGCCGGGCTTGACGTGCTGGAACTCGACGATGGTGTAGTACTTGCCGTTGATCTTGAGGCCCATGCCGTTCTTGAAGTCGGCGGTAGTGATGCTTGCCACAGGTGCTCCTTCCACAGCGCCGTCCTGGCGCCCGTTTTCTTACAAGGCAAGAGTATAGCGCAGGCTTGCCAGCTGCAGAGAAAGCCCATGCAGCTGACAAACGCGCCGCGCGAGACCGCCCCGCGCCCACCGAAGGGCCAGCTACCGCCCGCATATCCGCGGGACATGACAAAGGGGACAGGTACGGCGTTCGCTGCCGCCCTACACGCAGGCGAGCTCGTGGCTCGAGGCCGTGAAGGGCTCGTAGCCCGCGTCCGTCACCAAGCCGCAGTCCTCCAGGCGGATGCCAAACTCCCCGGGCAGGTAGATACCGGGCTCGATGGTCACCACCGAGCCGGCAACCACTTCCTTGTCCCAGCGCACGGAGAAGCCCGGAAGCTCGTGGATCTCGATGCCGACGCCATGCCCCAGGCCGTGCCCGTAGTACTCGCCGTAGCCGGCCTCCGAGATGATGCGCACCGAGAGCTCGTGGATCTCGCGGCCATTGACGCCCGCATGGACGGCGGCCGCGCACTCCTCGTGCGCGCGCCGTACGACGTCGTACACCTCGCGCTGCTTGTCGGAGGGCCGTCCGACGCAGACGGTGCGCGTCATGTCGGCGTGGTAGTCGCAGAAGAGCGCCCCGTAGTCGAGGACGATCATGTCGCCCGAGCGCACGGCGTAGTCCCCTGGCTGGGCGTGCGGATTCGCCCCGTTGGGGCCTGCCGCCACGATGGACGAGAACGAGAGGCCGTCGGCGCCGTGGCTCAGCATGTAGCCCTCGAGCTCGGCGCGGATCTGCTTTTCGGTGAGACCCGGCTCGATGTAGCCGCAGATGTGGTCGAACGCATCGTCGGTGATGCGCTGAGCCTCGCGCAGCAGCTCGAGCTCGGTCTCGTCCTTGATGATGCGCAGTTCGCGAATGTCGGAGTGAAGGCGCGCGAGCGCAGGTGCGAGGCCGGCGCGCGAGAGCTCCACCTGGAGATTGTCGTAGAAGCCCAGCTCGACGCTGTCCTCGATGGCGATGACGCGCGAGCGCGTCTCGAGCGCGCGCCTCGCGACCCAGGCCTCGGGGGACACCACGTCCTGATCCAGCTTCCAGGGGCCATCTGCGCCCATGCGCCCCACGAAGGCGTTGAGGTAGCGCGAGTCGGTGTGCAGCCAGAGGCCGTCGGCCGTGATGAAGGCCACGTGGGCGACCTCGTCATCGAAGACGCGCTCGGCGCCGGTGAGCCAGCGCAGGTCGGCGTTGGCGCGAAGGACGCAGGCATCGTAGCCGCGCTCCCCCATGAGATCCCTCAGGCGCGCGACGCGCCCCATCACAGTGCTTGCAGCTGACATGCCATTCCTCCCGCGAGCCGTTTTTCCTACATATCCGCATGTGCCTCGCACCACGCCTCGGCATGGTCGAGCAGCACGTCATCGTCGATTGCGGTGATGCGGACGCGCCCCATCCGCAGGGGCAGGGGCAGCTGGAACCTATTCATCCGCATCATGCACTCGTCGCGCAGCGCGCGGGCGAGCTTCTTGGGCTTGACCTTGCAGGGAAGCTCCTCGAGCCCGAGAGAGTCCAGCAGGGCGTCGAGCGCGAAGACGTTGTCGACGTCGGCGTTCTCGTCGATGACCACCGCGAGGCGGCTCTCGAAGCGCAGCCCCTCGGCGAGCAGCTCGGCCATGCCCGCCTTGGGCAGGAGCCGCCTCAGCGCACGTGCCGTGGTGAGCCCGAACGAAAGACCGCGGCGCACGACCAGCGACGACGAGGAGGTGATGCGGGCACGCGCCTTGGCCGTGTCCGCGATCTGCTCCGACCAAGCCGTCACGTCGCCCTCCAGGAGCTGCTCGGCCCTGCCCGCGAGGCGCTCGAAGGCGCCCGCGTTGTCGAGGATGGCGCTCTGCGCCATGAGGACGCACGCCATGCGCTCCTGCTCCTCGGCCTGGCCGAGGATGACGTCCAGGTCGGCGATCACCATGCGCGGATGGCCAGGTGCGAGCACCGCCTGGTCGATCTCGCCGACGTCCAGGCCGCGCGGGCTCACGGCTACCTCGAGTGCTGCGACCACGTCGCAGGGCACGTGCACGAGGGTCGTGCCCGAGCACCACCTGGATGCCGCATGGCAGGCAAGCGAGAGAACGTCGGGCCCGCCGATGGCGACGATGAGGTCGTCGCTGGTGATCCCGGCCTCGTCGAGCTGCTCGTACAGCCTCGCCAGCGCGTCGGGCGTGCGAGCGGAGGCATCATCGGCCATGCGCTCCCCCTCGACGGAGAAGCCCTCGCTCACGAGCTGGCGGCGTACCTCCTTGAGGACGCGCTTGGGCGCGGCATCGCCTGCCAGCACGAACGCGAGGCGCGGCTTGCCGACGGTCCCGCGGACGTCGTAGCCCATCCGGTCCAGGGCCCCGCGCCCGATGCGCATGTCGCAGGCGCCGCCTGGAAGGCCCAGCGTCTGCCGCGTCACCTGCGGCTGGGAGGCGGAGAGCTTGTCGAGGGCCTCGCCCGCGAGCGCCTCGACCTCCTCGGTTGACAGCTTGCCCTTCGCGGCCTTCCCCTTGGCGAGCTTGGCCTTCTTGCCGGCCTTGTCGGCCTTCTTCGCGTCCTTGCTCACAGCAGGCCCCTTTCCCACAGCAACTCGGCTGCCGCCTGGGCAACCTCGTCGAAGGTCTTGTCGGTGATGCTCACCGTGATGTCGGCCGTCGCCTCGTAGATGGGCCGGCGGCGCTCGTAGAGCTCGCTCGCGCGCTTCGGGCTGGTGAGGTCGGGGCGACGGTCGGGGCGCTGGATCTGCCGCAGCGAATCGTCAAGTCCGCCGTCCAGGAACACCACCGCCCCCATCTGGTGCATGAGCTCGAGGTTTTCCGGGCGCTCGACGATGCCGCCTCCGCAGCTCACGAGCAGCGACTTGCGGTTTGCCAGCTTGCGAAGCACCTCGGTCTCCGCATCGCGAAACGCGTCCTCGCCCTGTTCGGCGAAGACCTCGCCCACGCTGAGGTGGCAGGCGCGCTCGCACATGCGGTCGGTGTCGACGTAGGTCCGTCCGAACAGCTTTCCGATGTTGCGCGCGACGGTCGATTTTCCGGCGCCATGGAAGCCCACGAAGAAGATGTGGTCACACCCTTCGTGGACGACATAGCCGCCCTCGTTGGCAGTGCCTGTTGGCGAGTCCACGGGACTCCTATCAAACGCTCGTCATCTTTCACAGATGATTCTAGCATGGTCGCCTGGCCAGGAGCGCACAGCATGGGGCCACACGAGCGTGAAAGGGACCTGCCCCTGGCTCACGTCAGCCTTGCCTCATGTGGAGTGCAGCCCGCCCATTCTCACATCGGCCATGAGAGGGCGATGAGGGTTGCGGCGCAGGCGATGCCGATCCAGGGTGCGAAGGCGAAGTCGCGCTCATGGCGGACGAGCGCCCAGGCAGCCCCGAGCAGGCAGGCGCCAGCGAGGGCAAGGGCAACGTGGGGGCCGAGGATGATGGCCCATGCGCCGAGGTACTTGATGTCGCCGAAGCCGAGGCCGGGCGCTCCCCTATGCCTGCGAATCGCAAACTCCGCGCCGGCGAGGACGACAATCAGCGCCACGGCAAAGGCGATGCAGGCGATCGGCGAGGCGAGGCGCGCGTCGAGCGCACGCACCCAACCGAGAAGCACCGACGTTGCATCCAACGACCCGAGGGCCCGCAAGCCCTGGAAGGCGAGGCCCGTGCCGGCGAGCGCGACGCATTTCGCATTCGAGATGGTCCGCGACTCCGCGTCCTCGGCAGCCGCCATGACAGCGATGAGGATCGACATCAGGACGAGGCCGGCCTGGGCGAGGCCACGGGCGGACGGCATCTGCCCTAGTCCTCGCCCTCGAAGTTCACGCCGCGCAGCACGAGCGCCTCGCCGAGGCGGAAGATGTGCGTGTACCAGAGGTCGGTGGTCGACTGCGGCCGCACGAGGATGGTGCGCACGCCGGCGAGGTTTCCGGCCGCGACGTCGGTGTAGACCTGGTCGCCGACCATCACGGTCTGCTCGGCGGGAATCCCCTCGCGCGCAAGTGCCCGCCACAGCGCGAAGGGCGCGGGCTTCATGGCGCCGGCGATGAAGCCGCAGCCGAGCTCGTCGGCGCTGGCATTCACCTGCTTGATGTGGATGTTATTCGAGACCATGAGGATGCGCATGCCTCGCGCCTTGGCGTCCTCTATCCAGGCCAGCACCTCGGGCGGGGCCACCTTGGTGTCGCGCGGCACGCAGGTGTTGTCGCGGTCGACGAGGATGAGGCGAACGCCCTCGGCCTCGAGCGCGTCGAGGTCGATCTGCTCGATGCGCGAGACGTAGCGGCTTGCCGTGAACAGACCCATCGATTCGCCCCGCGCTTCGCCTATGCCAGATCCTGGGCGACTTGGTCGATCGCGGCCTGGTGCTCCTCGTAGGTGCGCGAGAAGGTGTGGTTGGAGTAGCCGTCACGCTCGACGATGAGGAAGTAGAGGTAGTCGGTGGCCGAGGGATGCGCCGCCGCCTGCAGCGACTCGATGGACGGCGAGCAGATGGGCGTGGGCGGGAAGCCCGCGTTGAGGTAGGTGTTGTAGGGGCTGTCCTGCTTGAGATGCTCGGCCGTGACCTCGCCCTCCACCACGTACGTCATCGTCGCGTCGCTCTGCAGCGGCATCGACTGGCGCAGGCGGTTGTAGAACACCGAGGACACCAGCGGGCGATCTTCCTCGGTGACGGCCTCGCGCTCGATGATGGAGGCCATCTTGAGGATGTCGTAGTCGGTCATCGTGACGCCGTAGTTTGCCCGGATGCTCTCCTCGGCGTCCGCGAGGTCGAGGACGTCAAGCTCCACCTGGTACTGGGCGAGCATGGCGCGGATCACCGCATCGGCCGTGACCTCCTTGCCCGCGAAGTCGTAGGTCTTCGGGAAGAGGAAGCCCTCGAGCGAATCGTCGCCCGCGCCCGCCACGAACGGGAACTCGGCGGCGTAGTTCGAGGCCTTCGCCTGCGCCAGGAACTCGTCGGCGGGAATGCCGAGCGATGCCTCCACCTGCTGGGCCGTGCGCGCAAGCGTGAGGCCCTCGGCGATCGTGAGGCGCCCTTCGGCGAGGTTGGGACCCTCCATGAGGAGCCGGACTACCTCTGCGGGCGTGCTCCCGGTAACGAACTCGTAGGTGCCGCTCTTGAGGTACTGCTCCGCGTTCTGCTTGTTGAGCTCCTTGTAGAAGGCGTCGAGCGAGTCGATGATGCCGTTGTCGTAGAGCGTCTGCGCGATGGCGGCACCCCCCGAGCCCTCGGGGACGGCGACGACCACCGTCTGCCCCGCGGGGACGTCGGGCCTATCGGAGCCACCGGAGCGCGAGCAGCTGGGGATGATGACCAGGGTGAAGAGCAGCAGCACGAGCAAAAGCCCCACGAGCGCCGCGACGGCGGGCACGATGATGCGCCTCACGTCAAGCTGCTGGCCCTGGTAGCGGGCGCGCGCCCGCGCTCCTGCGCGGTCGGTGAGCTGGGCGGTGCGGCGCGAGACGCGACCCGTCACGCCGCCTGCGGAAGCGCTGGTAGCCGCACGGGCGGTGGTGCGAGCCTGCACGCGTGACGCCGGCTTCTGGGCCTGCGGCGTGCCAGGCGCCTGCGCGGCATGGCGAGGCCTCTGCGTGGGTGTGTCAGCCATGCGTGATGCCTTCCGCGTCATGCGAGCCCTCGGCTCGTCCCTTTGCACCAAGCCAGCTCTCCAAAATGAGCGACGCGGCGATCATGTCGACCTTGCCGCGCATCTGCCGCTCGGAGAGTCCTTGCTCCCTAAGGATACGCTTTGCCTCCTCCGAGGAGAGCCTCTCATCGACAAACTCCAGCGGAAGTCCGCAAGCCTTGGCAATCGCCGCAGCCTGCGTCTCGATGCGCTCGGCCTGGGGGCCTCGCTCCCCCGCCATCGTGAGCGGACGGCCACACACCAAGACCTCGGGCTCGGCATCCTCGAGGATGCGCCTGAACGAGGCCGATGCGGCCAGGACCTCCTGCGCGGGAAGCACCTTCACCGGAGTGGCCATGCTGCCCGAAGCGTCCGTTGCCGCGATGCCGACGCGCACCTCGCCGATGTCAAGGGCTACCGCTCGCACGTCCCTACCCTTGGAGCGCCGAGCGGGCCGCGTCGAGGGCGGCGTCGATGCCGGAGACGTCGGAGCCGCCGGCCTGGGCCATGTTGGGCCTGCCGCCGCCGCGGCCACCCACGTGGCCGGCGATGGCCTTGACCACGTCGCCTGCGGCAAACCCCGCCTTCACGGCGTCGTCGTCACCTGCCGCGATGAGCGTCACCTTGCCATCGTCTCCCGCCGCGGCGAGGACGCAGGCGACTGCGCCCTTGGCGTGGTCGCGGATCGAATCCCAGACGCCTCGCAGGTCGGCGGCGCCCATGCCGTCGAAGCGTGCGACGACGCAGGAGTAGTCGCCCAGGTCGAGGGCGCTATCGAGCGCATCGCCCACCTTGTTGGACGTGCCTCCGGCCAGCGCGGCCTTGAGCTTCTGCTCGGCGTCGCGGCGCGCCTGCTGCAGGCTCGCCACGCGTGCCCCCACCTCGGCGGGGCGGCACTTGAGCTCTGCCGCGAGCTGCTCGAGCATCGCGAGACGCTCGTTCACGTAGGCCAGGGCGCCCGTGCTGGTCACGGCCTCGATGCGGCGCGCATTCGAGCCCACGGACCCCTCGGAGACGATCTTGAACAGGCCGATCTCGGAGCTGTTGGACACGTGCGTTCCTCCGCAGAGCTCGCGCGAGAAGGGGGTCTCCTCCTCGCCCACCGAGACCACGCGCACCACGTCCCCGTACT
>CACZNT010000174.1 GCA_902782635.1 uncultured Coriobacteriaceae bacterium | reverse complement strand
GTTAACGGAATCGCCCTTAAGCGGCATGCCCGAGCCCGGCCTCGAGGAAGAGTGCCTCTCCCGGCCATGCAAAAGAACGACCCCCGGTTTCCCAGGGGTCGTCGTGTGCGTACTGTACAAAGCAGCTGGGTGCGCGTGCTTACCTCTCGCCGGCAGCGCGACGCTCGGCGTAGTCGGCAGCCAGCTTCTGCTGGATGTCGTGCGGCACCTGCTCGTAGCCGGTGATCTCCAGCTCGAACTCGCCCGTGCCGCGCGAAAGCGAACGCAGGCGGGTTGCGTAGTCGGTTACCTCGGCGTAGGGGATCGTGGCTTCGATGGTGGTGTGGCCGGCAAGTGCGCCCTCGGCGGCATTCATGCCTTCCACGCGACCGCGCGAAGCGGATACGTCACCCATGATGGAGCCGGCGTAGCTCTCCGGCACGGTAATGGACAGATGGGCCATGGGCTCCAGAATAACGGGCTCGGCCTGCTCGACTGCCTTCTGGAAGCCGATGCGTGCGGCGGTCTTGAAGGCCATTTCGTTGGAGTCCACCGGGTGGTAGGAACCGTCGTACACGGCGCACTTGACGTCGATCATGGGATAGCCGGCCAGAACGCCGTCGGCCATGGTCTCCTGGACGCCCTTGTCCACCGCCGGGATGAAGCCGCGCGGAATGGCACCGCCCACGATCTCGTCCACAAACTCGTAGCCGGCACCCGGGTTGGGCTCGATGCGCAGGTAGCAGTCGCCAAACTGGCCGGCACCGCCGGTCTGCTTCTTGTGACGGCCCTGAGCGGAAGCCACGCGACGGATGGTCTCGCGATACGGAATGCGCAGGGTAACGGTGTGGGCCGTTACGCCGGCACGCTCTTCCAGGCGCTCCAGCAGCACGGACACCTGGGCCTCGCCGATGGCGGACACCACGGTCTGTGCGGTTTCCTCGTCGCGCTCCACCTTGAGGGTGGGATCGGCGTCGGCGGCCTTCTGCAGGAAGTCGAACACCTTGCCCTCGGAGCCGCGGGAATCGGGCTCGATGGCGATGCGATACAGCGAGTTGGGGAAGCGGAACTCCGCGGCCTCGACCTTGCCGGAGGCGGAGAGGGTATCGCCGGTGAGGGCGTCGAGCTTGGGGACGACGCAGATGTCGCCGGCCGCGACCTCCTGGACCTCCTCCGACTCGGCGCCGCACATGAGGTTGAGGTGGCCGAGGCGCTCGGACTTGCGGGTGCGGGCGTTGGTGAGCTCGGTGCCCGGGGTGAGGGTGCCCGAGAGCACCTTGAGGAAGGAGAGGCGGCCCTTCTGCGGGTCGTTGAGGCTCTTGAAGACGAAGGCCACGGGGCGCTTGTCGTCCTCGGAGATGTCGAGCGTCTCGCCGTTCACCAGCGGGACGTCGCCGAAGTCGGCCATGGTGGGGAACCACGCGACGATGGAGTTCATGAGGGAGATGATGCCCTCCTCCTGGACGGCGGAGCCGGAGAAGACGGGCACGAAGATGCGCTCGCGGATGGCCTTGCACAGGCAGCCCCCGAGGTCGGCCTGGGTGACCTCCTCGCCCTCGAGGTACTTCATCATGATCTCGTCGTCGGCTTCGGCGACGAGGTCGACGAGGGCGTCGCGCGCGGCCTCTGCCTGCGCCTTGAACTCGTCGGGCACGTCCTCCTCGACGACCTTGCCGTCCTCGAGGTGGCGGGCCTTCATGTGGACGATGTCGATGACGCCCTTGAAGGCTTCGCCCGTGCCCATGGGCAGCGTGACGGCGCCGAGGCGATTGCCGTAGCGCTCGCGGAGCTGGTCGAGCACGGTGTCGAAGTCGTTCTCGGAGCGATCGATGCGGTTCACGAAGACGGCGCGGGCCAGCGAGAGGTCCTCGGCCGCGAACCACAGACGCGTGGTGATGGTGCCGGGGCCATCCGTGGCGTCGACCACGAACAGCGCCGTCTCGCAGGCGCTCATTGCGGTGTAGGCGTCGCCCACGAAATCGGGGTAGCAGGGGGCGTCGAGCACGTTGAGGCGCCAGCCCTCCCACTTGATGGGCGCCATCGACGTGGAGATGGAAAAGCCGCGGGCGCCTTCCTGCTCGTCGTAGTCAAGCGTGGGCTTCGTACCTGCGTGGCCGCCGAGGCGCGTGGTGCGCCCGGAGAGGTGGAGCATGGCCTCCGCAATCATGGTCTTGCCCACGCCGCCTTGGCCGACGAGGACGACGTTCTTGACCTTCTCGCTCATAGTGCCTCCTCAACT
>CACZNT010000173.1 GCA_902782635.1 uncultured Coriobacteriaceae bacterium | reverse complement strand
GTGGCCGAGATGCCGGCCGGGCCGTCCTTGAGCGGGACGGACGGCATGCCGATGGACGGGATGGCATCGGAGAGGTAGCCGCTCTTGCGGACGAGATCCCAGAGCTCCTGCTTGGACATCTGGCTCACGAGCTGGTCCCAACGCGGGTCGTCCGCATCCGCGCCGACGAGGGCTGCCAGCGTGAGGCCGTTGTCCAGGCCAAACTCGGGCATCTGCGCCGACGGGTCGTCCTCGTAGGAGACCTCGAGCGCGGCGAGCAGTTCCTCGGGCGCCTCCCAGCTGCCGCCGGCATACGAGGAGGGCATCGTCGCCTTCCAGTCTGCGCGGCTGAGGTACTCGAACTCGGGGTCGTAGGTGCGGATGTCGACGTCGGCGAAGGCGCTCTTCGCGCCGTCGTCCGTCGTGGCCTTGGCCTCGTCGTGCTTGTACGCGAGCGCTGCATCGCCATCGGCATCCATGCCGTCGGCCGCCCTCTTCCCCTTGGCGGCGAGCACGTTGTTGAGGGCGTCGTGCGCATTGTCGCCCAGGGCCAGGTAGTAGCTGCCGGCAACGGTGACGTAGGCGCCCGCCTCGTCGGAGTAGCTGCGCAGGACCTCGCGCGGGATGGTGACGTTGACCTCCTGGCTCTCGCCGGGCGCCAGCTCGCGCGTCTTGGCGAAGCCCGCCAGCTCGATGGCGCTCGCCTCCACGGCATCCGCCGCATCCGCCTTATAGGGCTTCTGCAGGTAGACCTGGACGACCTCCTTGCCCGGCGTCGCCCCCTTGTTGGTGATGGTCACGTGCACGTCGAAGGCCTCGGCGCGGGACTTCACCTGGAAGTTCGAGCGCTCGAAGCTGGTGTAGGAGAGGCCATGGCCAAACGGGTACACCACCTCGGCGTCGTAGTCGAAGTCGCCGGCGTTGCCCTGGCCCAGCACCACGTCCTCGTAGCGGGTCTCGTAGTAGCGATATCCCACGTAGATGCCCTCGGCATACACCAGGTACTTGTTGCCGCTGGTGACGTTCGAGTTCGTGATTGTGTAGTCGCCCAGGTTGGACATGGCAGGCGCGGAGAAGACATCCGCGGCGTAGGTGTCGACGAGGCGGCCCGAGGGGCTCAGCTTGCCGGCGATGACGTCGCCGATGGCCTCGATGCCCGCCTGGCCCGGCGAGGAGACGAGCAGGATGGCGTCGACGCCCGCGTCGATGAGCGGATCGAGCTCAATCGCATTCGAGCTGTTGAGCAGGACGATCACCTTGTCGAAATTGGCGAGAGCCTCGGCCACGGTGGCCAGCTCCTCCTCGGTGATCTTGAGGTAGTCGGCGGGCAGGTCGGTGGACTCCGAGCCCGTGCGCCCGATGGTGACGATGGCGGCGTCCGCGTAGTCGGCGAAGCTCGCGCGCAGCTCGTCGGTGAACTCCTCGGCCGGCACCTCGTTCACGGCGAAGCCGCCGGCGCCGGTGATGTCGGGCACCACCTTGCGATAGCCCTTGCCCGGCCCACTCTCGTAGAAGTCCCAGGCCACCGGGTTCACGACGAGCGCGGCCTGCTCCAAGGCCTCGCGAAGCGTTGCCGCAGACGATGCGTCGATGGAGCCCGAGCCGGCGCCGCCGTAGACGAAGTCGACCGAGTCCTGGCCGAGGAGGGTGACCTTCGCTCCCCCGGAGAGCGGCAACGCGTTGCCCTCGTTGCGCAGGAGCACGATGCCCTCGGCCTCGATGTTGCGGGCGACCTCGGCCGATGCCTGGTACTGGGCCTCGGCCGTGTCGTAGGCCGAGGCGAAGCGCGGCGTGGCGGCCGGGCTCACCAGCTCGTGCGTGGGAAAGCCGAGGAAGAGGTTGATGGACTTGCTGAACATCGGCGCGCCGATGTTGCCCACCGCGAGCAGCAAGAAGAAGGCGAGGCCGAGCAGCCAGACGGGCAGTCCCAGGATCTTGCGCAGGATTCTCATGACGACTCCCTCTCCACGATGAGCGACTCATCTTATGGTGAGTACTAAAGCAGAGGTGAGAGCGGTGCGCCATTACCTATCGGATGAGCGGGCGCAAAGGCCGTTGCCTGCGGCTCGGCATATGGGAGGCCGGCCTACTCGTAGAGCATCACCAGGCGCGCGGCGAACTCGTCGTCGAGCCCGAGGTCCCAGAGCATCTGCAGGAAGGTCCAGCGGTCGCGGACGTCCTTGCCGGCGTGCACGGCAGCCGCCACCAGCCAGTCCTCGATGCCCACCTGCGCAGGTACCACCGGGGCGCCCATCGCGGCGAGCAGCGACTCGATCTCGTCCGGATCGGGCAGTAGCTCCTCGATGGTCTGCCTGATGAGCGGCCAGTTGCGCTCCATCGAGTCGATGCGCTCGTTGCGGCGTTCGAGGGTGTTCTTGCCGGAGCGCTCCACCAGCGAGAAGATGGCCGGCGCGGCGTCGAGGTAGGTCGCGCGGGTGCCGGCCTCCCATGCCTCCAGGTCGATCTCTCGTGCGCGGGCCGCGTCGAAATCCGGCTGGATGCCGAGCAGGATCTTGTAGAGCCTCGTCATGCCGATCTCGGCGATGCCCACCTTTGCGCCGTGCAGCACGGCCTTCTTCCCCGCCATCTGGAAGTGCAGCTCCCACACATGGCTCATGTGGTGCTCGCAGCCAGCCGCCGGGCGCGAGTTGGTGATGTGGGCCATGGCGACGCCGGTGAGCACGAGCGCCTCCATCACCGAGAGCACCGCATCCGGGTCGCGCTCGGGGATGCGAGGCGCGAGCTCGCTCACGCTGGCGAGCGCCTGGCGCACGAGCTCCACCGTGGGCTCGCAGTAGTACTCGTCATTGATGATCTGCGAGAGGCGCCAATCGAGGAGCGCCGTGTACTTGCCCAGCACGTCGCCCACGCCCGCCGCGATCATCTCCATGGGAGCCGCGGCGAGGATGTCGGCATCGCCTATCACGGCAACGGGGCCGCGGCAGTCGATGGTCGTCTTCATGTGGTCGATGATGAGCGGCGCGCCGATGGCGACGAAGCCGTCCATGGAGGGGGCGCTCGCGAGGATCATATAATCGACGCCGCAGCGGAAGCTCAGGAACTTGCAGAGGTCGTTGAGGGTGCCCGAGCCCACGGCGAGCACGAGGTCCGCATCCTGGTTGAAGTGCGCGAAGAGCTGGCCTATCACCTGCTCGTCGGGCACGGGCTCGACCTCGGGCACCACATAGGAGCTCGTCTCGATGCCGGCGTCGGCAAGCACCTGCTCTGCCGCCTTGCCCGCTGCCTCCCAGGTGTTGAGGTCGGCGACGATGTGCACGCAGGAGTAGCCGAGCTCGCGCACGAGCTCGCCCAGCCTGCCGAGGGCGCCATGGCCGATGTCGATGCGCTTGACGGTGCAGGTGTGGGATCGTCCACAGGCGCAACTGTCATTGGTGCCGAGATAGGGCGTGAAGTCGAAGGCCATGGCATCTCCCGTCCGCATGGTTGTGGATGCCCCGATTGTATCGCCCTCGTGGCCGCCCGACATGAGGACGCCCGCCGCAAAAAGCCAAGCGGCGGGCGTTCCACGTGCGTTGCTCGAATGTCCTAGCGCTCGACGTCCTCGTCCTCGTTGGGGTGCAGGACCACCTTGATGGCCTCGCCGGTGCGCGTGAGCTCGATGCCCTCGTTGATCTTGGAGAGGGGCAGGATGTGCGTGACGAAGCTCTCGGCGTCGAACTCGTCGGAGATGGCGAGCTCGAAGGACTTCTGGACCTGGATGCTGCTCGCGCCGTAGTGGCCGTAGATCCACAGGCCCCAGTAGTGGATGCGGTTCGTGTCGAGCTCGGTGAGGGCGCCCTTGGCCACGCCGCCGAAGAAGACGACGATACCCGTGCGCTTGGCCATGAAGATGGCCTGCTGCTGGGCCTGCGTGGAGGGGTTGGCCGAGATCACCTTGTCGGCGCCGACGCCGTCCGTGAGGCGCATGACGGCCTCCACCGGGTCCTCCTCGGTGGAGTTGATGATGTCGTCGACGCCGTAGCGCAGCGACTGCTCGAGGCGCCTGTCGTTGATGTCGACCATGATGACCCGCTTGGCGCCGCGCAGCTTGGCGAGCTTGGCGTGGAAGCAGCCGATCGGGCCGGCGCCGATCACGACGAGCACGTCGCCCAGGGTGACGTCGATGTTGTCCTGGCAGGCGTAGACGCTCGAGAGCGGCTCGGCCAGCGAGGCGCGGTCGAGCGAGATGCCGTCGGGCACGCGGAAGATCGAGTCGCGCGAGACCTGGGTGGCGGTGACGGCGTAGTAGTCGGCGAAGCCGCCCTGGCGGTTCGTGTAGTCGCCTGCGTCCTCGCACATCTCTGAGTGGCCGGTGCGGCAGGCCTCGCACTTGCCGCAGTGGTCGACCGGGTAGACGTAGAGGCGTTCGCCCACGGCGTACTCGGAGCAGCTCGGCGACACCTCGTCGACCGTGCCCACGATCTCGTGGCCGTAGATGTGGGGGTAGTCGCCGGCGCGCGAGTCGGTGGTGAGGTTGCGGATGTCCGATCCGCACAGGCCGATGGAGAGCACCTTGAGGACGAAGCCGCCCTCCGGGCACGCCGGGCGGTCGACCTCCTCGACGCGGATGTCGCCGGGGCCGTACATCAACGCTGCCTTCATGATGAGGTGCTCCCTTCTTCTCTGCCTGCGGTATAGCTTGCATTTTATGCGAAGCCCCCGCCCGATTGAGGGCGGGGGCAGCAAACAAACCTGTCCCTTTTGTCATGACAAAGGGAACTGTCCCCTTTGTCATATGGCGGCTAGAACTCGAGATTGCGCTCGTCCTCCTTGGAGAAGAGATGGATGACGTTGCCGCCG
>CACZNT010000172.1 GCA_902782635.1 uncultured Coriobacteriaceae bacterium | reverse complement strand
GCGGCGGATCGCATCGGAGTGGCCCTGGGAGACGCCGCGTCCCCAGAAGGTGTAGTCGGCGCCTTGGGGGAGGACCGCGTTGGCGTAGGTGCGCATGATGGAGAAGAGGCCCGGGTCCCAGCCGCAGGAGATGATGCCGAGCGTGCCGGCCTCGCGGGCCGCGGCATCGACCGCAGCGAAGTGCTCGGGGATGTTCGCGTGGGTGTCGAAGCTGTCGACGACGTTGAAATGGCGCGCGAGCGCAGGCGTCTGCTCGGGCAGGTCGGTGGCGCTGCCGCCGCAGATGACGAGCACGTCGACGTCGTCAGCGTGCGCAGCGGCCTCGTCCAGGGGGAGGACGGCGCAGCCCGTGGCCGTCTGCACGGATGCCGGGTCGCGCCGCGAGAAGATGCCCGCCAGCTCCATGTCGGGGGCGAGCGTCACGGCCGCCTCCACTCCCTTGCCGAGATTGCCGTATCCGGCGATGGCCACTCTCATGCGAGGCTCCTCTCTGTTGAAGTCTTGCTGCGCAGCATATCAGAGGCCCTGCCTGCCGCCGTGCCCCATCGCGAGGCTCGAAACCTACAGGAAAGCAAGGGCCGGCTGCTATGCTGTTTCGGGAGCACATGTCGGGAGGGGAGGCTCATGGGCGAGCGCAGCTACGCAGACGTGAACGCCGAGACCATCGGCCGCTGGATCGACGAGGACTGGGAGTGGGGCAGGCCCATCGACCACGAGACCTTCGTCCGCGCCCGGGCGGGGGAGTGGGAGATTCAGCTCACGCCCACCAAGATGGTGCCGCGCGCGTGGTTTGGCGAGCTTTCGGGCGCGCGCATCCTAGGGCTCGCCTCGGGCGGCGGGCAGCAGATGCCCATCCTCACGGCCGCAGGCGCCTGCTGCACCGTGCTCGACTACACGCCCGCCCAGCTGGAGAGCGAGCGGGTCGTGGCCGAACGCGAGGGCTATGCCATCGAGTGCGTGCGCGCCGACATGACCAAGCGCCTGCCCTTCGACGACGGTGCCTTCGACCTCGTGATCAATCCCGTGTCGCTGTGCTACGTGCGCGAGGTGGAGCCCATCTGGCGCGAGGTTGCGCGCGTGCTGAGGCCAGGCGGCGCCCTGCTCACCGGCTTCGACACGCACGTCAACTACATCGCCGACAATGCCGAGGAGCGCATCGTCACCAAGATGCCCTTCGACCCGCTGGCAAATCCGGAGCACGCCGCCCAGCTGGCGGAAGACGATGCGGGCCTGCAGTTTTCCCACACCCTCGACGAGACGCTGGGCGGGCTGCTGCGCGCGGGCTTTGAGATTGACGACCTCTACGAGGACACGAATGGGGAGGGCCGGCTCCACGAGCTCGGCATTCCCACCTACCTTGCCGTTCGCGCCGTCAAACGCCCATAAGGCGGAGCTTCCCCCGGCACGCACCCTACAATGGGAGCAAGGATAGGACTGCGGCTGGGGAGAGGGCCATGAACGAGAACGTCACCAAGAGAAACGAGCTTCTGGCGCAGAAGGTCATCAAGGGGCTGGAGTCGCGCAACATGAGCGGCTACTGGGCGGCGACGCGCGAGGAGGCGCTCGGGCGCGCGCTCGAGCTCATCGGCGAGGGCAGCTCCGTCACCATGGGCGGCGCCATGAGCGCGCACGAGATCGGCTTGGTGGAGGCGCTCAAGACGGGCAACTACGACTTCATCGACCGCGATGCCTACGAGGACAAGCGGGCGGCCATGCTCGCGGCCTACGATGCGGACGTCTTCATCTCGTCGGCCAACGCCATTACCGAGGACGGCATCATGGTGAACATCGACGGCAACGCGAACCGCGTGTCCGCCATCGCGCAGGGGCCGCGCAAGGTTGTCTTTATCGTCGGGATGAACAAGGTGTGCCCCGACCAGGACAGCGCCATGAAGCGCGCGCGAAACGTGGCCGCGCCCATCAACACCCAGCGCTTCGGGCTGAACACCCCCTGCACCAAGACAGGCGCGTGCGCGGATTGCAAGAGCGCCGACACCATCTGCTGCCAGTTCCTCATCACGCGCTACTCGCGCCACGAGGGACGCATCCACGTGATTCTCGTCAACGACAACCTGGGCTTCTAGCATCTCGGCCGAAGGCTTCGGCCATCTTGTTCGCTCATCGACGGAAAGGGGCACGCCATGCTGCACGAGGTCAAGTTCGCATCGTTCAACAAGCGCGACGAGGTGACGGGGTGGATCTACGTTCCCGCCTGCGAGCCTGCTGGCATCGTCCAGCTGGTGCATGGCTTCGGCGAGCACTCCAGGCGCTACTTCCACATGATCGTGGCGCTGATGGACGCCGGCTTCATCGTGGCGGCGAACGACCACGTGGGCCACGGCGCCACGGCAATCGCAAACGATACCTGGGGTGATTGGGGCGACGCCGGACCGCATACGATGATGGAGGACGAGAAGAGCTTCCATGACATCGTCGTCGAGAAGTACCCGGGGCTGCCCTACTTCATGTTCGGCCACTCGATGGGCTCGATGATCGCCCGCGACTTCTCCGCGAAGTACGGCGAGCTACTCGACGGCGCCATCTACTGCGGCACGCTCGGCATCTTCAAGAGCAAGGGCGAGGTGCGCGCTAAGCTCGACAAAGCGATCGAGGCGGGCGGGGCGCACGAAAGCGACCCTGCCTTCGTGGGCGAGCTGCTGGGCTGGATGTTCGAGCGCTGCCCCGAGGGCGCTACGCTCGGCAACGAGTGGATCTGCCACGACCCCTGGGTGCAGAAGGACCACGCGGAGGACCCCTTCGACGCCTTCAGCCATCCCACGCACAACATCTCCCTGCGTGACTTCATCGACATGATGATTTGCATCGAGGGCAAGGAGTGGGCCGAGAAGGTGCCCACGGGGCTGCCCATCCTGCTCATCGCGGGCGACCAGGATCCTTGCGGACTCTACGGCGAGGGCGTCTACCAGTGCGCGAACTGGCTGGCAGACACTGGCCACGATGTGATCACGCAGCTATGGAGCGGGTATCGCCACGAGATCCACAACTACGACGACATCAAGTTCGACGTCGAGGAGACCATCGTCGACTGGCTGCTCCTCCACGCCTGATAAGACATTGGGGACAGTCCCCCTTGTCATGACAAGGGGGACAGGTCTGCGGTCAGCTGGGGTTTGTTAGCCGGGCGACGAGGGCGTCAAACTCGGCGAGAACGTCAGGGTCGTCCTCGTAGAGGAGCCGATAGCCGTTGACGACGGGAATGCCGAGGTCGTCGGGCACCTCGACGGTGGCCACGACGAACGCGCATCCCTGCGCACGGTCGCGCCCCGTCTCTCCGAGAATTGAACACACCTATTCTACTTTTCGGATTTGGGAATGACGTTCCTGCGCTTTTGTCGCCATAGTTCGGAAAACAGAAAAGGTGTGTTCAGTTTTGCGGGCGGACGGGGCAGTGGCGGGCTTTGCCTGTGGGATAAAGTTAACCTAATATAACAATCTGTAAACCACAGCTAGGGAGCCACCATGTCCAAGGGCGCGTCGAAGTTCCAAGAGGCATTCTTGTCCCGGCTCTATCGGGGCAAGGGCATATTCAAGCCGCTCAACACCGGATGGATAGACGATCGCGTCGCCTGCATACGTGAGTACGTGGCGAACATCTTCTTCTACGTCAAGGGTGACACCACGCTCATGATCGACGCCGGCTACAACTACGAGCGCCTGGCCGAGAAGATGTTCTGGTTCGACATCGATCCCGCATCAATCGAGCACATCCTTATTACCCATCAGGACACCGATCACGTGGGGGCCGTGGAGCTCGATTCCGACGGTCTGTTCACCAAGTCCACCCTCTACGTGGGGGAGGTCGAGAACCGCTATCTCACGGGCGAGGTGCGCCGTCGCGTCTTCCACGGCCTCTACAAGCTCACGCAGGTCCGCCTGCCCGCGGTGCCCATCGCGGAAAGGGGAGCGGCCTTCCCCATGAGCTAGAAGGGGCCAGCGCATCTCGGCGTGCCGAGGATACGCAGCCAGGCAATCGACAGAGGAGCTTTCATGTCAGATAACGCATATTTCTCCGTCTCCGACCTTCGCAAGAGCTATGGCGAGGGGGAGGCCCGCCTCGAGGTGCTTCGGGGCATCACCGCTACGCTCGACAAGGGCGAGATCTGCGTGCTTCTCGGCCCCAGCGGCTCGGGCAAGTCGACCTTCCTCAACCTGGTGGGCGGGCTCGAGCCGGCCGACGGCGGCAGCATCCGTATAGGCGGGCAGGAGCTCACCACGCTTTCCGACAAGGAACTCGTCGAGTACCGCCGCCGCGAGCTGGGCTTCGTCTTCCAGTTCTACAACCTCGTGGGCGACCTCACCGTCCAGGAGAACATCGAGGTGTGCGAGTACCTCTCGGATAATCCGCTCCCCATCGAGCCCCTGCTCAAGTCGCTGGGGCTGTGGGACCATCGCAAGAAGTTCCCCCACCAGATATCCGGCGGCCAGCAGCAGCGCTGCGCCATTGGCCGCGCGTTGGTGAAGAATCCGGGGCTTCTGCTGTGCGACGAGCCCACCGGCGCTCTCGACTACAACACCTCCAAGGAGATCCTCGAGCTCATGGAGCAGGTGAACCGCGACTACGCCTGCACCATCATCATCGTCACGCACAACGACGCCATCAAGCACATGGCGCATCGCATCCTGCGCCTGCGCGATGGGCAGATCATCGAGGACGTCCGCAACGAGCGCATCCTCCCCGCGCGCGAGTTGGAGTGGTAGCCCATGTCCAATCCGCTCAACAAGCGCATCCCCCGCGAGCTGCGCAACAACCTGGGCAAGTACCTGGGAATCTTCCTCCTCTTGGTGGTGGCCGTGGCCTTCACCGGCGGCTACCTGCTCGCTGCGAACAGCATGGAGGCAATACTTGTCGGCATGGACGAGAAGTACAAGGTGGAGGACGGTCGCTTCGTGTGCGACTTCGAGGCGGAAGACGACGCGATCGCCGCCGTGGAGGACCTCGGCGTCACCGTCTACCCAGACTTCTACCGCCAGGTGAACATGGAGCTGGGGCCGTCGGGCGACGGCGCGGGCAACATCCACGCCCGCCTCTACGAGAATCGCGACGAGATCAACCTTGCCGCCTATGCCGACGGACGTGCGCCCGAGGCGGCAGGCGAGGTGGCCCTCGACCGCGTCTTCATGGCAAACCACGGGCTTGCCATCGGCGACGTCGTGAGCCTCGACGGCCACGACTTCGAGATCGTCGGCATCTGCACGCTTCCCGACTACCAGGCGCTCTTCGAGAGCAACACCAGCTTCGTCCACAATGCCATCAGCTTCACGGTGGGCCAGCTCACGCGCGAGGGACTCGACCAGCTGAGCCCGAACAGCGAGGTGTACCAGTACTCCTTCGTCTTCGACGAGCAGGGCCTCGACCTCGCGCAGCGCAGCGACATCGAGGAGGACATGGTGGAGGCGCTCGCCGATCGCGACTGCGCGGTGTCCGACCTCATCGACGCGGAGGACAACCAGGGCATCGGCTACGCGCTCAACGACGTGACGTCCGACCGCACGGTATTCGTCGTCGTCCTCTTCCTGCTGATCATCATCATGGCGTTCGTCTTCGCGGTGCTCACGGGCGCCACCATCGAGAGCGAGAGCTCCGTGATCGGCACGATGCTCGCGAGCGGCTGGCGCAAGAGTGAGCTCATCAAGCACTACATGGTGCTGCCTGCTGCCATCGGCCTCGTCTCGGTCGTGCTGGGGCTCGTGCTGGGCGTGACGCTCCTCTCCGACCCACTCAGGGGCCTGTACTACAACAGCTATGGCATCCCGCCCTACGAGCTCCACTGGGATGCGAGCATCGTCTTCTTCACAACGGTGCTTCCCTACATCCTCCTCATGGGCATCACCCTCCTCGGGCTCATGCGCAAGCTGCGCTTCACGCCGCTCGAGTTCCTGCGCCACGAGACCAGCTCGAAGAAGAAGCGCGCGAACGTGGCGCTTCCCGATGGCCTGAGCTATGCCACGAGGTTCCGCCTGCGCGTGCTCCTGCGCAACGCGAGCCACTTCATCACGCTCTTCTTCGGCATCGCCTTCGCGAGCCTGCTCCTGCTCTTCGGCACTTGCCTCCTTCCCGTGGTGCAAAACTACGCCGCCGAGCTGCGCAAGACGGTGACCTCGCCCTACCAGTACGTGCTTAAGGTGCCGCTCGAGCTGGAGGGGACGGACGAGGAGCGCGAGCGGTACGCAGCGGCGCTTCGCCTGGTGGAAGACCACGAGCGCATGGACGAGAATCGTGACGCGATCGACGCGGCTGAGCGCCTGGAGGAGAACGAGGCCCTGATGGACGCGCTCGAGCGGCTCTCAGACAACGACGCGCTCATGGACGCCCTCGAGCGGCTGCAGGACGAGGGTGACGTGCTCGACGCGGCCGAGCGCCTGGAGGGGAACCCCGGCGTGCTCGAGGCTGCAGCGCGCATGGCCGCCGGCTCGCCGAGCGCGGCCGACATGGTCCTGCTGCAGTCGCTCGACCAGCAGGCGCGCGACGACATCGAGACGCTCTCGAACATCGACGAGCAGACGCGCGCCGACCTCGACCTGCTCGAGGACGTGGACGAACAGACCGCCGACGACCTCGACATCATCCGAAACGTCGATGACGCCACGCAGGCCGACATCGACCTCGTGCGGGCGATGGACGAGGAGCTCTTCGACGACCTGCGCCTGGCCTCCGAGATCGACGAGGACGCCAACTTCGTGAACACGCAGGAGAATGGCGCCGCCGCCATCGCGCAGGCCGAGAAGTTCGCCATGGCCAGCGTCGAGATCAAGCGCGCCGTCACCGACAAGTTCGAGACCGTCACCGTCTACGGCATCCAGCCGGACAGCCGCTACTGGACCGACGTCCCCGTGGAGGACGGCGTCGTGATCGCTGGCCGGGGCACCACCGAGAAGACGGTTGCCGAGGTGGGGGAGGAGTGCGCGGTGTTCAACCGCCGCGCCGGCGAGGAGTACGCGGTGGAGATCGCCGACACCACGAAGAATGAGGCGGATGTCTCGCTCTACATGACCCTGGCCGATTTCTGCGATCTCTTCGGCGAGGATGCCGACTACTTCAACGCCTATGCCAGCGCCGAGGAGCTCGCCCTCGACGGGCGCTACCTCGCCAGGACCGTGGTCCCCGAGGACATGGACAAGATCTCCGCCCAGATGGAAGACTCGATGAGCTCGTTCTCGAAGATGATGATGGCGATGGCCGTCCCGATCTACCTCGTGCTGGTGTACCTGCTCACCAAGACGGTGATTGACCGCAGCGCCCGCTCCATCAGCTACATGAAGGTGTTCGGATACCACAACGCCGAGGTGGACGGCCTGTACGTGCGCCCCATCACGTACTGGACGCCCTTCAGCCTCATCGCAAGCCTGCCGCTCACGTTCGGCGCGATCGGGGCCCTGCTCAAGTACGCGTTCACGCGCTTCTCGGGCAACTTCCCCATCTCCATCCCCGCGGAGCGACTTGCCCTGCTGGTGGTCGTGGGTATGGCGACCTATGCCATCGTGGCCTTCCTGCACATCCGTCGCATCAAGGCCGTGCCCCTCGAGCTCGCCATGAAGGTCCAGGAGTAGCCTCGCATAAGACACTTTGGGGACATGTCATATGAGCG
>CACZNT010000171.1 GCA_902782635.1 uncultured Coriobacteriaceae bacterium | reverse complement strand
GCATGCGCTCTCCGGCCGTGAGAAGGAGGTGCTGGGGATGGTGCTCGAGGGCATGGACAACCGCAGGATCAGCCAGGAGCTCTACCTCTCGGAGGGCACCATCAAGACCCACGTGCACAACATCTGCCGCAAGGTGGGCGTGTCGAGCCGCGACGAGCTGCGGCAGCGCTTCTGGGCCAGCTGATCGCCCGGGGCCCTCTTTTTGCCCTGTGGTCCGGGTCCCGCGCCCGCGCCGCATCGACCGTAGGCCGAGGAGTGTCGTCGCGAACGGCATGCAGTCGTCCGTTCGGGCTATCGTTTAGCTGAAAAACTGAACCGCCGTTGAAAGTAGGCATCATGGCTCGCGCCCCCATGACCGAGCGCCTCATCGAGCTGCTCGACGACGACCCCCGCCTGCGCACGCTGCTCGAGAAGTCGATCGCCCTCGCGGCGCAGGCAAACCCCGACCCGGTCACGAACCCGGCGCAGTCGCTCGACGCCTTCCTCGACTACCTCGACTGGGCGGCCCAGGCGCTCCCCTGGCAGATCTCGCCCTGGGCCGAGGCGCGCTACTCCTCCCTCTACGACCAGATCGACCAGAGCCTTGCCTACTTCTACTTCCTGCTCGACCAGCCGCTCGACGATCTCGAGGGCACGCACCCCTACAACAACACGCTGCAGTACGCCGAGCCCATCCGCACCTGGCTCATCGACTTCACGCGCGACTACGGCAGCTTCCTCGACACGCCGGAATCCTGGTGCGACGAGTACCTCGCGCGTGCCCAAGCCGACCCCGCGTACCACCTCACCGACGGCACCTACGAGGATCCGTCGAACTGGTACAGCTTCAACGATTTCTTCTCACGGAAGCTCTCCTCCCCCGACGTTCGCCCCATCGCCGAGCCGGATAACGACCGCGTGGTGATCTGCCCGGCCGACTCCACCCCGCAAAACTTCTGGGACATCGACGAGAACTCGCTGGTCATAAGCGAGAATCCCGTGATCATCAAGTCGGGGGCGCTGCGCAGCGTGGATTCGCTGCTGGGGCCGAGCCGCTACAAGGGCTGCTTTGCCGGCGGCATCCTCACGCACACCTTCCTCGACGTGCACGACTACCATCGCTACCACTTCCCCGTGGGCGGCGTGGTGCGCGAGGTGGAGCTCATCCCCGGCGACGTTGCCGCCGGCGGCATCACCATATGGGATCCAGATGCCGACCGCTATCGGCTCATCCAGGTGGACACCTCCTGGCAGGCGCTCGAGACGCGCAGTCTCGTGGTGGTGGAGACCGACGCCCATGGCCTGGTGGCGCTGCTGCCGGTGGGGATGTCGCAGGTGTCGTCGGTGAACTTCGAGCCCGAGGTGGTCGTGGGCGCGCGCGTTGCCAAGGGCGACCCGCTGGGCTGGTTCCTCTTCGGGGGAAGCGACTACGTGATGCTCTTCCAGAAGGAGGCGGGCTTCGTGCTCACCACACCCGAGTGCGGCTACGAGCTGTACGAACACCGCCTCTTCGGCCAGGAGTATGGCCGCCTGAAGTGAGAATTTGACGCTTAGGGTGCGCCCCCTTTCGCATCACCCGTGAATGTCCTGCAGGGCGGCGACGGTCGACCCCTCGAGCGAGCGCATCTGCGCCACGCCCAGCGCCGCCGCACGCGCGGCCGCCATCGTCGTCATGAACGGGATGTTGGCGCGGATGGCCTCCTTGCGGATGTAGGAATCGTCCCATGCCGCATCGGTGTCGCCGCGCGGGGTGTTCACGATGAGGTCGATCTGCCCGTTCTTGATGGCGTCGGTGATGTTGGGCCGGCCCTCGCGCTGCTTGAACACCACCGTCGAAGGGATGTCGTTCTCGGCCAGCATCTCCGCCGTGCCGCGCGTCGCGATGATCGCAAACCCCGCGTCGACGAACGCGCGCGCCACCTCCACCAGGTCGTCCTTGGTGCGGTCGGCCACCGACATCAGCACGTTGCCAGCATCGGCCAGGGGCATGCCCGTGGCCTCCTGCGACTTGACGAAGGCCTCGCCAAAGCTGCGCGCCAGCCCCAGCACCTCGCCCGTCGAGCGCATCTCCGGGCCCAGCACCGGGTCCACCTCGGGGAACATCGAGAACGGCAGCACCGCCTCCTTCACCCCGTAGTAGGTGCACTTGGGCTCGGACAGCCCCGCCACCGGCGACTCCTCGCCGCGCAGCTCGGCGATGATCGCCTGAGTCGCCAGGCGCACCATCTGCACGCCGCACACCTTCGAGACGAGCGGCACCGTGCGGCTCGCGCGCGGGTTGGCCTCGATCACGTAGACGACGCCGTCCTCGATGGCGTACTGCACGTTGAGCAGGCCGACGACGTGCATCTCCTCGGCGATGCGGCGCGTGCAATCCTTGATGAGGGCGAGGTTCTCGTCCGAGATTCCGATGGAGGGCAGCACGCAGGCCGAGTCGCCCGAGTGCACGCCGGCGAGCTCGATGTGCTCCATAACCGCAGGCACGAAGGCGTGCGTGCCGTCGCAGATGGCGTCGGCCTCGCACTCGAGCGCGTGCTGCAGGTAGCGGTCGATGAGGATGGGGCGGTCGGGGGTGACGCCGATGGCCGCGGCCATGTAGCCGCGCAGGCTCTCGTCGTCGTACACCACCTCCATGCCGCGTCCGCCCAGCACGTAGCTGGGGCGCACCATCACCGGATAGCCGATCTCATGCGCGGCGTCGAGCGCCTCCTCCACCGTCACCGCCATCGCGGCCTCAGGCATCGGGACGCCCAACCGGTTCATCATCGCGCGGAAGGCGTCGCGATCTTCGGCCATGTCGATGACCTCGGGCGGGGTGCCCAGGATCTTCACGCCTGCCGCCTCGAGCTCGGCTGAGAGGTTGAGCGGGGTCTGGCCTCCGAACTGCGCGATCACGCCCAGCGGACGCTCGTGCTCGTAGATGGCGAGCACGTCCTCGGCCGTGAGCGGCTCGAAGTACAAGCGGTCGGAGGTGTCGTAATCGGTGGAGACGGTCTCGGGATTGCAGTTGACGATGATGGTCTTGAGGCCCATCGCGCGCAGGGCCTGCGCCGCGTGCACGCAGCAGTAGTCGAACTCGATGCCCTGGCCGATGCGGTTCGGGCCGCCGCCGAGGATCATGACGGCCTCGCCCGCAAGCGGCGGGTTTGCCGCAGGCGCGGGCGCGGCTGCAGCCGTGGCGTCACCCGCGGCCGTGGCGTCATCCGCGGCCGACGCGCCGTTGTAGGTGGAGTAGTAGTACGCGGAGTCCTCGGTAGACGAGACGCGCACCTTGTCCCAGCTCTCCACCACGCCGAGGGTCGCACGCTGGGCGCGGATGTCGGCCTCGGCGAGGCCCGTGAGCTGCGCGAGGTAACGGTCGGCAAATCCGTCGCGCTTGGCCTGCGCGAGCATCTCGTCGGGCAGGGGCTCGCCGGGATGCGCCTTCGCCTGCGCGAGGATGGCCTCCTCCTCAGCCACCAGCTCGGCCATCTCGCGGATAAACTCCAGCTTGATGGACGTGAGCTCGTGCAGCTGCTCGGGCGTGGCACCCTTGCGCAGCGCCTCGTACATCTGGAACTGCCGCTCGCTCGTCGGCGTGTGCAGCGCCTCGAGCAGCTCGTCCAGGCTGCGCTCGTTGAAATCGGACGCGAAGCCCAGGCCGTAGCGGCCCGTCTCGAGCGAGCGAATCGCCTTCTGGAAGGCCTCCTTGTAGGTCTTCCCGATGCTCATCACCTCGCCCACGGCACGCATCTGCGTGCCGAGGCGATCCTCGATGCTCTTGAACTTCTCGAAGGCCCAGCGCGCGAACTTCACCACCACGTAGTCGCCGCCGGCGCGGTACTTGTCGAGCGTCCCCCAGGTGCCGCAGGGAATCTCATCCAGCGTGAGGCCACTCGCCAGCATCGCCGAGATGAGCGCGATGGGGAAACCGGTGGCCTTGGAGGCCAGCGCGGAGCTGCGCGAGGTGCGCGGGTTGATCTCGATGATGATGTCGCGGTCGCTCTTCGGGTCGTGCGCCCACTGGACGTTGGTACCGCCGATCACGCCCACAGCCTGCACGATCGCGTGCGACTTCGCCTCGAGGCGGTCGATGACCTCCTGGTCGATGGTCTGCATGGGCGCGACGCAGAACGAGTCGCCGGTGTGCACGCCCATGGGGTCGACGTTCTCGATGGTGCAGACGGTGATCATCTTGCCGTTGGCGTCGCGGACGACCTCGTACTCGAGCTCCTCCCAGCCCAGGACCGACTCCTCCACCAGCACCTCGTGCACCGGGCTCGCCGCGAGGCCGCGGGCTACCACGGCGCGCAGCTCCTCGACGTTGTAGACGAGGCCGCCGCCGGTGCCGCCCATCGTGTAGGCGGGGCGCAGCACGCAGGGATAGCCGAGGCGGCCGGCGATCTCCACCGCCTCGTCCACCGAGTAGGCCACCTCGCTGCGGGCCATCTCGATGCCCAGCTCGCCCATCAGCTCCTTGAAGGCCTCGCGGTCCTCGCCGCGCTCGATGGCATCCACCTGGACGCCGATCACCTTCACGCCGTACTCATCGAGCACTCCCGTACGGCTGAGCTCGGCCGAGAGGTTGAGGGCCGACTGTCCGCCCAGATTGGGCAGGAGGGCGTCCGGGCGCTCGGTGGCGATGATCTGCGTGAGGCGCTCGACGTTGAGCGGCTCGATGTAGGTGCGGTCGGCCGTCTCGGGGTCGGTCATGATGGTGGCAGGGTTGGAGTTTACGAGGACGACCTCATATCCCAGCGAACGCAACGCCTTGCAGGCCTGGGTTCCGGAGTAGTCGAATTCGCAGGCTTGGCCAATGACGATGGGGCCGGAACCGATGATGAGGACCTTGCGGACGTCGGTGCGCTTGGGCATGCGTGCTCCTTTCTCCATAGGTGATGCTCGCATATAAGACGCATGCGCGCACTCTTGCTCCCCATATCGAAACGCCCTCGCCATATGACGCTTTGGGGACAGGCCCCCGACCTGACAAGTTGCCCGGTTATCTGTCAGGTCGGAGAGATGGCGAGCACGGACAGCATGTCCTCCGGCTTGAGCGCGGCGACAGTGGCCTTGAGGATGAGCCGCTCGTCCGACGTCACCAGGTAGTCGACGTGTGCGCGCTCGGCTGCGGCCAACACCATGTCATCCTCGAAATCCGGATGCACCGAACGGAGCTTGCGTGCAAACCACACGTCAGATACGTCTGCTGCTACCGGTGTTCCCAGCTCCGACATGACGTCGATGCTCTCCCACGCCCGAGCATTCGAGAGTCGTGCCCCTGCTTCGGTAAGCTCACCGTAGCTTTCGATAACCCACTTCTTGATGTCGCGTGTCACAAACCAAAAGACGTCGTTGAGCGTATGCAGCGGGTAGAGAATGGCAATGTCGTCACTGCGCGTTGCGCACTGCTCTATCAACCTACGGCAGAGCGCGCCCTTGGGCCTGTCGCGCAAGAACCTGTCAAGCCACACGTTTGTGTCGAAAAGCACCTTGATCTGCGACGACATACCGCTCACATCCCATACTTCTCGAGGTAGTACTGATAGCGCTCTTCCTCGAGCTCCTCGTCTGTGAGAGGAACATGCGTCGCAGGATCGAGGCCCAGCTCCTCGGCAAATTTCAGCCAATGCTGGTCGAAGTCTTCCAGCGCCTTGAGCTTGCGGTCGACCTCCGCCTGACGCTCGGGTGTGCGCTCCTGCGAAACCAGCTGCTCGACGGTCGCACGCACCTGATGGTCTCCTCGCGCCAGCTTCGCCCACAGCGCGCGTACGATCTCGGATGGGGATATGCCCAGTCGCGCAAGCTCCTCGTCGCCCGCTTTCTTGAGCTCGGCGTCGATCCGAACGTTGATCTGCGCCATCGTGGGCGCCTTCGCCGGCGCAGCCTTCTCCGGCGCAACCATCGCCATTACCATGATCCCCCTCCTTCGCGTCTGCTTTACATGCTAGCTTGTTTATACAGCAATGCTAGACCTGCGTCACGCAAAGATAGCCGCAGGTGACCGTTAACCGACTTCGCTAACGGTCACCACCGACACGCGAACGCCGGTAGGAGCGTTGTTTTCTCGAAATAACCCCCGTTGGTGACCGTTAGCATCTCCCGCTAACGGTCACCAACGGCATGCTCTTCCCTTACGGCTGGTCGCTAAGGGAAGCGCATGGAAAATGAGTCAGTAGGGACGTAGTGTATTGACTCATTCAGGACGACGCGGGGTCAGTCGTCTTCGGCGTCTCGCCCTTATCCTCGGGCTTGGGCAAACGTCCTGCGCGGCGGAGGGCGTCGCGCAGGATCCATTCCACCTGCCCGTTCACGGAGCGCATCTCGTCTGCAGCCCAGCGCTCGACGGCCGCCCAGGTGGCGGGGTCGACGCGCAGCGGATACTGTTTTCGGGCTGCCATCTCCTATCGCTCCCCTAGTTGTAGAGGCTGCCGGTGTTGACGACGGGCTGGGCCTCGGAATCGCCGCAGAGGACGACCATCAGGTTGGAGGCCATGATGGCCTTGCGCTCGTCGTCCATCTCGACCGTACCGCCCTCGGCGAGCTTGTCAAGGGCCATGTCAACCATCGACACGGCGCCCTCGACGATCTTCTTGCGGGCGGCGATGATGGCCTCCGCCTGCTGGCGGCGCAGCATGGCCTGGGCGATCTCGGGCGCGTAGGCGAGGTGGGTGAGCCGCGCGTCCACGACGTCGACGCCGGCCATCTCGAGCCTGCGGTCGAGCTCGATGCGCAGGGCCTCGGAGACCTCCTCGATGTTGGTGCGCAGGGTGATGGTGTCGCCGCTCAGCGCATCGTCGTCCTCCATATGGTCGTAGCTGTAGATGCTCGCCACATGACGGAGGGCCGTCTCGGTGACGGTGTAGACGTAGGACTCGTAGTCGTCCACATCGAAGACCGCCTTGGCAGTGTCCACCACGCGCCACACCACCACGGTCGCAATCTCGATGGGGTTACCCATCTTGTCGTTGACCTTGATGCGGTCGCCGTTGTAGGTGCGGGCGCGCGTGGAGACCTTGGAGCCGTGGGAGGAGCCGGCGTTAACCTCGATGCTGTCCTCGCCCACCTTGACGCCGGCGGACGGGACGGCGGAGCTGGTGCCGAGACTGCGGGCGTAGAAGGGGTTGGCCCAGTGGAAGCCCTCATCGCGGACGGTGCCCTTGTAGTCGCCGAAGAGCACGCAAACGCGGGCCTGGCCCGGCTGGAGCGTGAAGAAGCCGCCGGTGGCGATGACGGTCGCGGTGAAGAGCACCGCCGCTGCGATGATGAGGAGCACGTTGCCTTGGCTGATGCCCACTAAGAAGAGCAGAGCCGACGCGATGTAACCGACGATGACTGCGGCGAGCATTCCCCAACCGTTTGCAGCCTTGATCTGAACTTCCTTGCTCATTTCGATTCCTTTCGGCCGCGTGGGGGCCCATATCTCGACTGTGTTTGCCACGCAACTGAAACCATTGTGATATCACTTTGATTTCCTGTCAATGTGACAGATGGGAACTGTCCCCAAGTGTCACAAAACGTGACAGATGGGGACTGGGGGGTGCGGACAAAAAGTTGGACCGTCGAGGTCCGGACTGGAGGTCCGCATGCACGACAGGGAGACCGTGGAGCTCGCGCTGTACG
>CACZNT010000170.1 GCA_902782635.1 uncultured Coriobacteriaceae bacterium | reverse complement strand
CGGCATCGACCCCGAGCGCTACACCGGATTTGCCTTCGGCATCGGCGTCGAGCGCGTCGCGGCCCTGCGCTACGACCTTCCCGACCTGCGCATGCTCATGGAAGGCGACATGCGCTTCCTGCGCCAGTTCTAGACACCCACCCCATTGCAGGGGCAACGCCCGCTGCAACGCCAGATAGAAAGGCTGATCACATGCGCGTCTCATACGAATGGCTGAGCGAGTACGTCGACATCCCGGCCGACCCGGCCGAGCTCGTGGCGGAGTTCACCCGCACCGGCACCGAGGTGGAGCGCGTCGAGCGCCTGGGCGCCGAGCTGGACCACGTGGTGACCGGCGAGGTCCTCGCCAAGGAGCCCCATCCCGACTCCGACCACATGTGGGTCTGCAAGGTGGGCGTGGACGAGCGCAACCTCGGCGCCGATGGCAAGCCCGAGCCGCTGCAGATCGTCTGCGGGGCGCAGAACTTCGAGGTGGGCGACAAGATCGTCGTCGCCATGGAGGGGGCGGTGCTGCCCGGCGGCTTCGAGATCAAGCGCGCCAAGCTGCGCGGCGTCGAGTCGTGCGGCATGAACTGCTCCGAGCGCGAGCTGGGTCTGGGCGACAGCCACGAGGGAATCATGATCCTGCCTCCCGAGACGCAGCCGGGCCAGTACTTCGCCCAGTACCGCGGCCTGTCCGACACCGTCATCGACTGCGAGATGACGCCGAACCGCCCGGATTGCCTCTCGATGGCGGGCGTGGCCGTTGAGACGGGCGCCATCCTGGATGCCGACGTCCATGTGGAGCTTCCCCAGGTCCAGCGCGAGGTGGGTCCGGATGCCTCCGAGCTCGTGGAGGTGGAGATCGCCGACGCCGAGCTCTGCCCGCGCTACACGGCCCGCGTCGTCCGCAACGCCAAGATCGGCCCCAGCCCGGACTGGCTGGCCGCCCGCGTGACGGCCGCCGGAGGCCGTCCCATCAACAACGTGGTCGACGTCACCAATTACGTGATGTACCTCACCGGGCAGCCGCTGCACGCCTTCGACCTCGGCAAGCTCACCGAGCGCGACGGCAAGCGCCACATCGTGGTGCGCCCCGCGCGCGACGGCGAGCAGCTCACCACCCTCGACGGCCAGGAGCGCGTGCTCACGTCCGAGAACCTCCTCATCACCGACGATGGCCACACGCCCATCGCCCTCGCCGGCGTGATGGGCGGGCTGGATTCCGAGATCACCGACGAGACGGTTGACGTCCTGCTGGAGGCGGCCGCCTTCAATTCGGGCAACATCAGCCGCACGAGCCGCCTGCTCGACCTCATGAGCGAGGCCTCCATCCGCTTCGAGCGCGTGGTGGACGTCGAGGGTTGTGCGGACGTCTCCTCGGTGGCGGCCGCGCTCTTCGAGAGCTGCTGCGGCGCCGAGGTGTGCCCGGGCATCGTCGACTGCTATCCCGCGCCGGTCGAGCGCACGCCCATCAGGCTGCGCCCGGAGCGCACGCGCCTCATCGCCGGCGCCGACATCCCGGCCGAGTTCATCGAGAACAAGCTCACGCGCCTGGGCTGCGAGGTAAAGCGCGACGGCGACGACTTCTCGGTGATGGCACCTTCGAACCGCCCCGACCTCACCCGCGAGATCGACCTCATCGAGGAGGTCGTGCGCCTCTGGGGCGAGGGCGACATCGAGCCCACGCTCCCGGCCGCGCGCAACCACGCTGGCGGCCTCACGACCGAGCAGCGCCGCATGCGCTCGATCGGCGCGACGCTGCGCGCCTGCGGCCTCAACGAGACGTCCACCTACTGCTTCGCCGACGAGCGCGACCTGGGGTGGCTCGGCATGGGGGAGGAGGGCCGCGGCCTTCCGGTGCAGATCATCCGCCCGCTCGTCTCCGAGCAGGCGCAGATGCGCCGCGACATGCTCCCGGGGATGCTGCGCGCCGTGGCCTACAACGTCGACCATGGCGTTGCCAACGTCGCGCTCTACGAGATCGGGCGCACCTTCCACGGCCGCGCGAACAAGAGCCAGCCCGACGAGCCCACCTACGTGTGCGGCGTGCTTGCCGGCTCGTGGGCAGACGACTCCTGGGCCGAGAAGGCCCGTCCGCTGGACTTCTTCGACGCAAAGGGAATCGTCGAGCGCTTGCTCGAGAGCCTGCGCATCACCAAGGTGCGCTTCAAGGAGGCCGACCCCGAGGCGTTCGGCTGGCTCATGCCGGGCCGTGGCGCCGAGGTGCTCGCGCAGGGGACGAGCCTGGGCTGGGTGGGCAACGTCCACCCGAGCTCGCTTGCCAACTTCGGCATCGACTGCGACGTGGTGGCCTTCGAGCTCTCTGTCGACCATCTGCTGCGTCTCGCCCAGGACCAGCTGCCCTACAAGGACGTGCCGACGCTGCCCGGCGTGTCGGTGGACTTCGCGATCGTGGTGGACGAGTCGGTGAGCGCGGAGATGCTCGAGCAGCGCATCGCGAGCGCCGGCGGCAAGCTCCTCGACGAGGTGCGCCTGTTCGACGTGTACCGCGACGAGAAGCGCGTGGGCGCCGGCAAGAAGTCGATGGCGTTCGCGCTCACGTATCGCGCGCCCGACCACACGCTCACCTCGGAGGAGGTTGACAAGGCGCACTCCAAGCTGGTGACCAAGGTGTGCAAGGCCACCGGCGGCGAGGTCCGCAGCTAGGCGCGACCCACGGCCTGACAAGCCAAGAGAAGCCCCCGGCATCCGAATTCGGATGCCGGGGGCGCTCCAAAAGCTGCGTTGGCCGGGCGGCTTAGTCCGAGTAGACCTGGCCTCCCTCGATGGAGTTGATCCAGCTCTCCGAGTAGAACTTGTTGCCGAGGACGTCGCCCACTTCGAACATGATGTGGTAGGTGCCGTCCGGCAGGTCGGTCTCCTCGATGCCGAGCCCCTCCGACCAGCTCACCGTCCCGCTCTCGACCCACTGCGTCTCCTTGGTGTCGGGGTCGATCGCCTGGATGAGGAAGGTCACGCGGTCGCCCTGCTCGAGCGGCGTGATGCGGTCGGCATCGCCCTCCGCCTTGCCGAGGATCTGGTACTCCTCGGTCTGGAAGTTGAAGCTGGCGACGATGTTGGCGTTCTCGCCGTTGACGGTGGCGGGGATCGAGTAGATGTTGTACTCGTCCTTCTTCTCGCCGATGAGGTCGGCGTAGATCCACTTCCCGCCAATCGTCATCCACCAGCCGGTGAAGTTCTCGGTGTAGCGGCCGCGCCCGTCGGAGGTGATGTCGTTGTCGTGGCCGAGCATGAGGTAGTAGCCGTTCTCCTCCTTCATCACCCAGGTATGCACGTGCTCGACGGCGTCGAGCCCGCTGGTGATGCTGAGCACGCGGTAGCCGTCCTCGTTCACCGAGAGCGACGCGCCGATCTTGATGTCGCCGGTCTCGACGGGCGCCTCCTCGGCGGCCGGCTGCTGCTGTTGCTGCTGTTGCTGGGCGGCCTCGGCGGCGGCCCAGTCGTAGCGCTTGTAGGTGCCGTTCATCACGGCGATGTACTTCATGTAGTTGAGGTTGTCCGACATGGCGCTGTACTGCAGCACGGGATCGGTCCCGCTCTCGGCCGTGAGCGGGTAGTACACCGAGAGGCCCGAGGCCTCGGAGCGCATGCGCCCGTGGACCTCGTAGACGACGGCCGCGTCGAGGGCGGCGAGCACCTTCTGGCCCTTGGCGCCCAGCACGCTGGCCGTGTTGTCGATGAGGTCGCCCAGG
>CACZNT010000169.1 GCA_902782635.1 uncultured Coriobacteriaceae bacterium | reverse complement strand
TACGCGCCTTCGGCGCTCCGCTCAGGACGACACGCAGGTTCGTGTCATCCTGAGCGGGCGAAGCGAGTCGAAGGATCCCCTGCAGCCGGGGAAGGGCGAGGTCCTTCGACTACGCGCCTTCGGCGCTCCGCTCAGGACGACACGTATTATCCGGCGCTCCGCTCAGGACGACACGTATTTTCCGGCGCTCCGCTCAGGACGACACGCAATTAGCGCCCCTCGCTAACGGAAGCCAGAGGGGCGGGACGTCAGCCGACCTGCGACTCCCCTGTTATGCGCAGCCATCCCCCGTGGCGCAGGTAGACCACGAAGGCCAGGGCCGTGAGCACGTAGGAGATGGGGTAGCTCGCCACCACGGTGCGAAGTGCAGGCGAGATCGGCACCACGAAGAGCACCCAGAGGATGCGGAAGAGGCAGGTTCCCAGCAAGGTGATGGCCATCGGGCCCACGCTCTGCCCCGCCCCGCGGATGGTGCCGGAGATCACCTCGCTCACGCCGTAGAACAGGAAGAACGGCGCCACGTAGGCGATCATCGGCTCGCAGATGGCGGCCACGGCGGCATCGTCGATGAAGGCGAGCGAGAGCCTGCGGGCCAAAAGCGTGATGACGGTTGCCGCCACGCCCACCACGACGAGCATGCCCGCGAGCGACACGCGAAGTCCCGAGCGCATGCGGTCGTAGCGTCGCGCGCCGTAGTTTTGGGCCGAGAAGGCCGTGAGCGCCACCGCGACGGCGTCGATGACGAGCCAGAGGATGCTCGTGAGGCGGCCCGCCAGCCCCCAGGCGGCCACCGCGTCTGCGCCATGGACGTTGATGGCCGATTGCACGAGGGTGTTCGAGAGCGGGAAGGCGCCCATCTGGAGGCCCAGCGGCACTCCGCAGACGAGCATCTCGCGCGCAAGGCCGCCCTCCAGCCGGATGCGCTCGGGACGCAGCCGCCACGAGCCGCGTGCGCGCATCATGCGCCAGGTCATGAGGGCGGCCGATACGATGACGGCGATGGAGGTGGCGAGCTGGGCGCCAAAGGCCTCCATGCCGAATCCCGCCACGAAGATGAGGTCGAGCACCATGTTCACCAGGCAGGCAAGCGCGATGATGGCCGACGGCGTGCGCGCATCGCCCACCGAACGCAGGATGGCCGCGCCCATGTTCTCCAAGAGCCACGCCACCATCGTCGCAAAGTAGAGCCTGGAGTAGCCGAGCGCCTGGCCCATGAGCTCGTCGGGCGTTCCCATGAGCCGCAGGAGCGGCTCGATGCCCAGCACGCCCACGACGGTGGCGATGACGCCCATGATGAGGGCGAGCGCGTAGGCCACGTGGACGGCGCGGGTGAGGCGCTCGTCCTTGCGCGCGCCGAAGAGCTGGCCCACCACCACGGCGCAGCCGGCGCAGATGCCAAAGCAGACCTGCAGGGTGAGGTCGCAGAGCGCCGTTGCAGCCTGGATGCCGCCGAGGGCGTCCTTGCCGGCGAACTGCCCCACCACGAAGGCGTCGGTGAGCAGGTAGAGCTGCTGGAAGAGGTTCTGCACCAGCACCGGCAGGGCCAGCGCCACGATGTGGCGCCATATCACGCCATGGGTGACGTCGCGCGCGCCCAGATCGTCTGCCCTCATGGCCTCACCCGCGCCAACGTCGCCTGCCTCTCGTGCCGCCTGCCCGCGCGATTGCCTAGCGCGCCATCTGGTAGATCGCGCGGAAGTCGTCGGCGTAGAGGTGCTTGGCCGAGCCGCGGCCCTTGGGGTTGGTGTCCATCACCATCTGGACCATGCGGTCGATCTCCTCGTCGGTGGGCTCGATCCCCAGCTCGCGCATGTTGGTGGGCATGCCGATCTTGCGGTAGAAGTCCTCCGTGGCCTCGATGCCCGCGAGGGCAATCTCCTCGTCCGTCTTGCCAGACGCGTCGACGCCCCACACGTTCACGGCGTACTTGACGAAGCGGTCCAAGCAGCCGTCCATCACGTAGCGTGCCCAGCTGCCCCACACGGCCGCCAGCCCGGCACCGTGGGCGACGTCGTAGAGGGCGCCCATCTGGTGCTCGAGATTATGGGAGACGAAGTCGCCGCCGTCGTTGCCGCAGCCGGTGAGGCCGTTGTGCGAGACGCTGCTCGCCCACATCACCTCGGCGCGGGCGTCGTAGTCGTCCGGATGCTCGACGAGGATGAGCGCGTTGTCGCGCACGGTGCGCAGCAGAGCCTCGGCGATGCCGTCAGTGAGCTCCATGTTGCCGCCCTGGGTGAAGTAGCGCTCCATGGTGTGCATCATGATGTCGGTGTTGCCGCAGGCCGTCTGGTAGTCGGGAAGCGTCATCGTGAGCTCGGGGTTCATGATGGCGAAGCGCGGGCGGGCGAGGTCGTTGTTGCAGCTGCGCTTCTCCTGCGTATCCTCGTTGGAGATCACCGAGCTGTTGGACATCTCCGACCCGGCGGCCGCGATCGTGAGCACCACGCCCACGGGCAGGCAGGCCTCGGGCGTGCGCTTCTTGAGGTAGAAGTCCCAGACGTCGCCCTCATTGGCCAGGCCGTAGGCGATGGCCTTGGCGGTGTCGATCACAGAGCCGCCGCCAACGGCGAGGAGGAAGTCGACCCCTTCGGCGCGGGCCTTCTCGATGCCCTCGTAAACCAGCGAGAGGCGCGGGTTGGGCTGTGCCCCGCCCAGCTCTGCATGGGCGACGCCGGCCTCGTCGAGCGATGCCAGCACGCGGTCGAGCACGCCGGAGCGTACCACCGAGCCGCCGCCGTAGCACACGAGCGCCTTGGTCGCGCCCGCCGCGGCGGCAAGCTGGCCCGCCTTTGCCTCTCCCCCACGGCCGAAAACCACCTTGGTGGGTGCGTAGTAGGTGAAGTCGAACATGGGAGCTCCTCTCGCGCGATGGTCGATGTTTCGATGATATACGAGCACCTCGCGCCCTATGACACTTGTTTGCTCCTACGCAAGATACGGACGGAAAGTTCGCAAACGGGACGTACGCACCCCGGCGTGACAGATGGGGACAGTCCCCAAGTGTCACAAAACGTGACAGATGGGGACAGTCCCCAAGTGTCACATCGTGATGGCTGGGTATACTTCCAAGCATGAGAGACACACGCACATCATCGATCAACCTCGGCGCGCTCGTGCTGGCGCTCGTCGCCTTCGTCGGCGGCTTCGCGCTTGCCTGGGTGCTTCGCGGCCAGACCATCGTCGTCCCGCAGTCTGCAGATGCCCCCGCGCAGGAGCAGCAGGCCACAACATCCGACCAGGCCACGCAACAAGACGCATCCCGGCAGGAGGAGTCCTCACAGGAGGCGGAGTCGCAGCCAGACGAGTCGGAGGTTGACGAGTCAACGGCAGGCCATCACGCCGGATCCTCGATTACCCCCACCACCGCGGAGGAGGAGTCGCAGGGCGGCTACGGCGCCATCGACGAGAATGGCTCCTACACCTCGAAGGACGAGGTGGCCCTCTACATCCACACCTACGGGCATCTGCCCCCCAACTACGTCTCCAAGACCAAGGCCCGCAAGGCCGGGTGGGTTGCCAACGAGGGCAACCTCTGGGACGTGCTTCCCGGCATGAGCATCGGCGGCTCGGAGTTCTACAACGACGAGGGCCTGCTCCCCGACGCGCCCGGGCGCACGTGGACCGAGTGCGACATCAATTACCAGGGCGGATATCGGGGTGCCGAGCGCATCGTGTTCTCCGATGATGGCCTCATCTTCTACACCGACGATCACTACGAGACCTTCACCGAGATCAGCTTCGACTAGGGGGCGGGCATGGACGAGGACCTGAGGCACGTCGTCATCTACGAGGCTGCCCTCGAGGAGCGCGACGATCTGCACGAGCTGCTGGCCGAGGGGCTCGGCTTCCCCAATCATTACGGCCGCAACCTCGATGCGCTCAACGACTGCCTCTCGGAGGTCTCCGACCCCTCGCTCGTCTCGGTGGTGCGCATGCGCGGGTGGGACGACGAGCTGCCGCTGGCCGGCTACGTGGACAAGGCCTGCGTGTGCCTGATGCGCGCCGCCCGCGAGAACCCGGCGCTGGACGTGGAGATCGTCTTCGAGCAGGACGACGAGTCCTACTAGGAAATGAGTCAATTGGCTACGTCCCTATTGACTCATTTGTATGACACTTAGGTACCCGTCCCCAAACTGTCTTATCAGCGCTCGCCGAGGTCGAAGGCCAGGTCGAGCACCTCGGGAACCGTCCGCATGCTGTTGAACCCACTCGTCCCGTAGAGCGAGCAGGCCGCGCTCGCCCGCGCGAGCATCATCGACTCCTTGAGCGACCAGTCCTCGTGCGCCCCGTAGAGGATGCCGGCCATGAAGGCATCCCCCGCCCCCGTCGTGCCGCGGATGTCCTCCTTGCGCACGCGCAGGCTCGGCAGGCGCAGATGCTCGCCGCTCGTGACGTCGAGCCCGTACGCCACTTCCGGCATGTGGATGACGGCCCACTTCGCCACGCCCGCCTCGGCGAGGGCATCGAGCGCGGCATGGGCCGCACGCTCGTCGGATGCCTTGACGGCGATGCCCGTCGCCCGCTCGGCCTCCACCTCGTTGAAGCTGATGACGTCCGTATGCGGCAGGGCCGCGCAGATGATGTCGTGCGCCCGCTCGCTGCGCTCCGAGACGACGTCCACCGCCGTGATCATCCCGGCGGCGCGTGCCTGCGCCAGCAGACGGGCCGCGTGCGTGCCATACTCCTCGTCGACCGCGTCCATCCCCGGCATGAGGAGCAGGTACTCGAGCAGGAAGACGCGCGCCGAGAACGAGTCGACGTCCACGGCCGTATCGTCGAAGCCCGCAGCCGGATCGCTCACCGAGTAGAAGGTGCGCTCGCCGCTGTCGAGCGAGTCGATGACGAGCGTGTGCGCCGAGGGCCCCTCGGTGCGCACGATGCGCGAGAAGTCGACGGCGGGCGCCGCGAGCTCGTCGAGCACGGCGTCGGCGATGGCGTCGGTCCCCAGCGTGCAGCTCACCTGCAGCGGCAGCTCCGGCGCCAGGCGCGAGAGCTGGCCGATGAGGTTGCCTATGCCGCCGGCATGCTGCTCGCCCACGTGCGCCGGCGCGAGCGACCCCTCGGCAGGATAGGCGTCAACCGAGTAGTGGACGTCGCCCACCATCGACCCGCAGATGGCGATGCCGTGCCTCGCGTCCGCATGCTTCGCGCTTGCCTTGGCCATGTCATGCTCCCGTCTGCTCGTCTGCCGCGATCGGCTCTGCCGCCGCCGGCCCAGCCGCCACAGCCACCTCGTCAGCCGCATGCGCGCGCAGGTCGCGAATCATCAGCACAAAGCCGAAGAGGAAGTAGGCCAGGCCCAGCACAGGCAGGAAGTTGCCCTGCGCGGCCTGCGTGATGAACGACGTCGAGTACATGAACAGCGGCGCGTCGATGGAGGCGTACGAGATCATGCCGCTCTCGATGAAGCCGTTCGCCAGCGCGAGCTCGCTCACCATGGGCGCCATCGCATTGCCGCACCACAGGAAGATGGGCGTCGACACGCCCGCCATGAGCAGGATCATCCGCAAGAGGTTGCCGTCGCACACGTAGTAGGCGGCAAGGCCGAGGCCGTAGTTGACGATGCCGGCAAAGGGCAGGATGCCGTTCCAGGGCAGCGCCACGGCCCAGAGCAGGGTGAAGGGCACGCACACCATGCTCGCGGCCCAAATCTCGGAGGCGCCGAGCAGGATGGGCACGTCGAGGCCGATGAACACCTGGCGCCCCTTGGTGTGCTTCTCCATGAACACCTTGCACTGCTCGGAGATGGGGGTGACGGCGTCGCCGAAGAGGCCGGTGGTGATGGGAAGCAGCGTGAGCGCGGTGGCGGAGGCGAAGCCCAGGATGAGCGCCTGCGCGAAGCTGTAGCGCCCCACCAGGCCGAAGACGACGCCCAGGATGAAGCCCATGATGTGGTTTTCGGCGAAGATGCCGATCTTCGAGCGCAGAAACTCCGCGTCGAAGCGGGTGCTGCCCAGCGCGGGAATGCGGCGCAGGATGAGGTCGATGGGGTAGATCGTCGCCATGTGGAGGAGCAGGCCGTGCGGGCAGGTGATGCCGGGGATGCCCGTCTTGGCCTCGATGCGCGGCTGCAGCGCGTCGCCCAGGATGAGCTCGAGCACCACGCGCACGCCGGCCGTGGCGAGCGCGATGGCGAGCGAGCCGGTGATGGCATGCACCACCAGCGCCTGGAAGACCTTGCCCCACACGTTCCAGAGGTCGACGTTGATGGTCTTGGTGAGGCCGACGGCGAACATAATCGCATTGATTGCGATCTGTATCGGGAAGAGGATGAAGGCGTAGCGCCAGGTCCAGGTGATGAGCGCGAGCAGGGGCCAGCCGCCGTCGACGATGTTGAAGCTCTTGCCGATGTTGGCCGTCATGGCCTCGGCCGCCGGGCTGATCGACTCGGTCATGTAGCCGATGACGAGCGACATCGCGGAGAAGCCGACGCCGAACATCACCGCCTGGCTGATGGCCTTCTGCGCCTTCATGCCCGCGCCGATGGCGAGCAGGCCCATGAGGATGGAGAGGGTGACGGTGGACCCGAGCTCGTTGAGCACGTAGTCGAGAACGCCGGAGACGATGTCCATGAATCTTCCTTCCGCACGCCATGCTCTCAAGCTCATGGTACGTCATGCCCAAAACCGTCTCCCCATGAAAACGGCTTGCAGCATCTACCGCCCACGCCAGCGCAGAGCCGCTTACGTAGAAATCTGTTTTCCCTAAGTTTGACGACGTGAAATCTGCTTACCATCAAACCAGGCAACTAGGAGGCTCTTATGAATCGCAACATCGCCCACGCTCATGCCGCCGTCGACCTCGGCGCCTCGAGCGGCCGCGTCATCCTGGGATGGGTGGAGGACGGCATACTGCGCCTCGAGGAGGCGCATCGCTTCGACAACATCCAGAAGCGCATCGATGGCCACGACTGCTGGGACATCGACGGCCTCTTCGACCAGGTGGTGGAGGGCCTCAGGCGCTGCAAGTCGGAGCTGGGGGTGGTGCCGGAGACCATCGGCATCGACACCTGGGGCTCCGATTTCGTGCTGCTCGACGAGCATCTCGAGCGCGTGGGCGAGGCGGTGGCCTATCGCGATGCGCGCGCCGATGGCATGGCCGCCGTCGCCGATGCCCTCTTCGACAAGGACGAGGCCTTCGCCCGCACCGGCATCCAGGAGCAGTTCTTCAACGCCTGCTACCACCTGCTGGGGCTCAAGCGGCAAAATCCCGAGCAGCTCGAGCGGGCGGCCCACTTCACCCAGCTGCCCGACTACCTCAACCTGCGCCTGACGGGCGTGCTGGCCCACGACTACACCAACGCGACGCTCACCGGCCTCGTCAACGCCCACGAGCGCACCTGGGACGACGACATCATCGAGGCCTTCGGCCTGCCGAGGCGCATCTTCGGCGAGCTCAGCATGCCCGGCGGCGTCCTCGGGCCGCTCCTGCCCGAGATCGCGGAGCGCGTGGGCTACCAGGCACCGGTGGTCCTCGTCGTCACGCACGACAACGCCTCGGCATGGCTCGCCGTGCCCGCCCACGGCAACGCCGTCTTCCTCTCGTCGGGCACCTGGTGCATCCTGGGGTCGGAGAACCTGCCCGAGCCCGTCTGCACCAGGGAGGCGCGCCTGGCCGGCTTCACCAACGAGGGCGGCTACCAGTATCGTCACGAGATCCTGCGCAACATCGCCGGCATGTGGATGATCCAGTCGGTACGGCGCGAGGTGAACGGCGTGAGCTACGTCGAGGGACGGCCGGCGCGCGAGGCGATGTTCGACCACAAGGTAGGCTTTGGCGAGCTCATCGACATGGCGCGCGAGGCTGAGGACTTCGAGGCCCACCTGGACTTCTCCGATTCGCGCTTCGACAACCCGGAGTCGATGATCGACGAGATCCGCGCGGCCTGCCGCGAATCCGGCCAGCGCGTGCCCGAGACCATCGGCGAGATCATGCGCACCATCTACCTGAGCCTCGCCCGCACCTACGCGGACGGGATTGCCGGGCTCTCTGAGCTCACGGGCATCGAGTACGACTCGATTTCCATGGTGGGCGGCGGCAGCCAGGACGCCTACCTCAACCAGCTCACGGCTAACGCCTGCGGGCTCCCCGTGCACGCCGGCCCCACCGAGTGCACCTGCCTGGGCAATCTCATGCTGCAGCTCATGGCAAGCGGCGAGATCTCGTCGGTCGAGGAGGGGCGGGCGCTCATCGAGCGCTCGAGCGACATCGTGCGCTTCGACCCGGAGGGGGCGCTTTGATGCCGGCGCAGGACGCCTATGACGCGATCCTCGCCAAGATGGAGAAGCTGAGCCCCTCCGAGAGGCAGGTGGCGAGCTACGTGCTGCGCAACCGCGAGAAGGTGGCCGACATGGACGCGCAGGACCTGGCGCGTGCCGCCGGCATCTCGCCTTCGACGGTGACGCGCTTCGTGCACGGCCTGGGCTTCGACTCGTATGCGCTCTTCCGCGTGGAGCTGGCGCGGCAGGGACAGCGCGAGGAGGGCGCCGAGGGCGACCCCAGCTCCATCAGCATGGACGACGTCCCCAGCTCGCTCGCCTACATCGCCGCCAACAAGGTGGAGGAGATGCGCGCCTGCGCCCGCATGCTCGACGCCAAGGCCCTCGAGCGCGCCGTGCGGGTGGTGGAGGACGCCGAGCTCGTGGTGTTTGTCGGGATTGGGACCGGCCTCTCCTACGCCCAGCTCTGCGCCTACAAGTTCTCGCAGTTCGGCATTCGGGCGATTGCGTTGTCCACCACCGACGCCACCTCGACGCTCGCGCTCTCGCTCGGCGAGCGGGATTGCGTGATCTTCGTGTCGAACTCCGGCGACTCCACGCGGCTCAGCCTCGTGATGGCGGCGTGCAAGCGCCAGGGCACCTCCACCATCGTGCTCACCGGCAACCCGCGCTCGAGCCTGGCGGGCCAAGCCGACGTGCTGCTCTCCTATCCGCTCTACGACTACCTCTTCGCCGACGACTACGTGTTCTCGATCAACTCGATGAACTTCGTGATGGAATCGATGCTGCTGCTCCTGCTCCACGACTCCGACGATTCCGAGGAGCGGCTCGCGCTGTTCCGCGACAGCATCCGCTTCGAGCGGCGCAACGTGCACTTTCCCTTCGACGAGGAGGCGCCCCACCCCGAGCCATGACATCTGGCTGGCCTCTCCCAGCCACGCTCCTTGCGACCCCAGTTGCGCGAGCCTCCTCCTGGCCCCGCGTATCCGGGGTCGCAAAATGTGGGAAGATGGGATGCGGCCCAAGGACACTCGGCGGAGGGACGCACGCATGCGCATTGGCTTCGACAACGATCGCTACATCAAGCTCCAGGCCGAGCACATCCGCGAGCGCATCCGCCAGCTGGGAGGCAAGCTCTACCTCGAGTTTGGCGGCAAGCTCTTCGACGACTATCACGCGAGCCGCGTCCTGCCCGGCTTCGCCCCCGATTCCAAGATGCGCATGCTCGAGAACCTCGCCAAGGATGCCGAGGTCGTCGTGGTCATCAACGCCGACGACATCGAGTCGTCCAAGCGCAGGAGCGACATCGGCATCACCTACGACGACGACGTCCTGCGCCTCATGGACATCTTCCGCGGGGCCGGCATCCCCGTGTGCGGCGTCGCCATCACCCACTTCACCGGCCAGCCGCACGCCGAGGCCTTCCAGGCCCGCCTCGAGTCCATGGGAGTGCACTGCTACCGCCACTACCTCATCGACGGCTACCCCTCCAACGTCGACCTCATCGTGAGCGACGAGGGCTTCGGCAAGAACGACTTCATCGAGACCACGCGGCCGCTGGTGGTGGTGACGGCCCCCGGCCCCGGCTCGGGCAAGCTCGCGACCTGCCTCTCGCAGATCTACCACGAGCACAAGCGCGGGGTGAACGCCGGGTACGCCAAGTTCGAGACCTTCCCGGTGTGGAACCTCCCGCTCAAGCATCCCGTCAACGTCGCCTACGAGGCCGCCACGGCCGACCTCGACGACAACAACATCATCGACCCCTTCCACCTGGACGCCTACGGCGAGATTACCGTCAACTACAACCGCGACGTCGAGACCTTCCCGGTGCTCAAGGCCATGATGGAGCGGCTCTTCGGCGAGAGCCCCTACCAGTCGCCCACCGACATGGGCGTCAACATGGTGGGGAGATGCATCTCGGACGACGAGGTGGTGCAGGAGGCCGCCAAGAGCGAGATCGTGCGCCGCTACTACGGAATCGCCTGCAAGCTCAAGCAGACGGGCGAGGGCCAGGACGAGCTCGACAAGGTGAAGCTGCTGATGAGCCAGGCGGGGGTCTCGGCCGACCACTCGCCGGCACACGCGGCGGCCCTCGCGAAGGAGGAGGCCACGGGCTCCCCGGCGGGCGCGATGGTGCTGCCGGACGGCACGCTCATCACCGGCAAGACCTCCGACCTCATGGGCGCCGCCTCCTCGCTACTGCTCAACGCGCTCAAGCACCAGGCGGGAATCCCGGATGCCACGTATGTGGTGAGCGACGAGGCGCTCGAGCCCATCTGCCGCCTCAAGACCGACCATCTGCGCAGCCACAACCCGCGCCTGCACTCCGACGAGACGCTCATCGCGCTCTCCATCAGCTCGGCCACGAATCCGGATGCCGCGCGCGTGATTGCCGCGGCAGAGGACCTGCGCGGCTGCGACGCCTACTTCTCGGTGATCCTCTCCCCTGCCGACGAGAAGACCTACCGCAACCTGGGCATCAACGTCTGCTGCGAGCCCAAGTACGAGCGGCGCAGCCTCTATCACGGCCAGCGCGCGTAAGCGTGTCGTCCTGAGCGGAGCGCCGAAAAATACGTGTCGTCCTGAGCGGAGCGCCGAAGGCGCGCAGTCGAAGGACCTCGCCCTTCCCCAGCTGCGGGGGATCCTTCGACTCGCTTCGCTCGCTCAGGATGACACGAACCTGCGTGTCGTCCTGAGCGGAGCGCCGCAGGCGCGGAGTCGAAGGACCTCGCCCTTCCCCAGCTGCAGGGGATCCTTCGACTCGCTTTGCTCGCTCAGGATGGACACAAGGGG
>CACZNT010000168.1 GCA_902782635.1 uncultured Coriobacteriaceae bacterium | reverse complement strand
GCGAGCGCCTCGGTGCTCGCCGACGTGACGGAGTCCTCGTTCACCACCTACAGCTTCAACGGCCGCTCCAACTTCACGAGCCTCGCCAACGACGCCGTGATGACGCTGGCGAACATGCTGGCCCGAGGCCAGAACAGCTACGGGTCGAACCGCTACTACGCCAAGTTCTGGGCGATCAACTTCCTGCCGCTCACGGCGATCGCGCCCACCGACGACGACATCGCCAAGAGCGCCGACAAGGACGAGGCCAAGGTGGGCGACGCGATCCACTACGAGACGACGTTCAACGTGCATAAGGCCAACCAGAACGCCACGTCCCAGTTCAGGTACGACACGCTGACCTTCGAGGACGTGATCCCCGAGGGGCTGTCCTATAAGGATGGCTCGCTCGAGGTCAAGGGAGGGGCCGGCAACGACCTCTCCCATGGGGGAACCGCCAAGGTCGAGGGGCAGAAGGTCAGCTTCAGCTTCAGCAAGGCCTTCCTCGAGTCCACGCTCGACTACAACGGACAGAAGCTCACCTTCGCCTTCGACGCCATCGTGGACGACGAGGCGGCGGGCACGAGCGTCGAGAACACCTCGTCCATCAAGGTCAACGACGTGACGATCGAGTCCGACCCCGCCGTGACCGACATCGCATCCAACAAGTACAAGATCGCCTTCGACGCGAACGACGCCTACTACAACGGCTATCCCGCCGCGACTGGCTCCACCAAGACCATGACGATGAAGTTCGGCCAGGAGAAGGACCTCACCGCCAATGGCTTCGAGCGCCAGGGCTATGAGTTTACGGGCTGGACGAGCGAGCCGGGCGGCGGCATGGGCTATGCCGATTCGCAGAAGGTCAAGGACCTCACCGACGTTCCCAACACCACCGTCACGCTCTACGCCCAGTGGGAGCCTGCGGCCGACACCGGCTACAAGGTGAACCACGTCAAGGAGGGCCAGGACGAGCCCTTCAAGAGCACGAACGAGACCGGCACCACCGGCGAGACGACCGACGCCAAGCCCGTCGAGGTCACCGGCTATACGCCGCAGCCCTTCGAGCAGGTCGAGATCGCCCCGGACGGCTCCACGGTCGTCGAGATTGTCTACACGCCCAACCCCTACGTCGTGCGCTTCGACAAGAACGCCGACGATGCAACCGGCAAGATGGGCGACCAGGACATGGAGTATGACGTTCCCGAGCCACTCGATCCCAACGCCTTCGAGCGCCAGGGATATGTCTGGGCCGGCTGGGACACCGAGCCTGATGGACGCGGCGACTCCTATGCCAACATGCAGGAGGTCGTGAACCTCACCGCCGAGGACGGCGGCATCGTCACCCTCTTCGCGCAGTGGGATCCCGCCGAGGACACGCCCTACAAGGTCACGCACCGCAAGGCCGAGGAGGACGTTCCCTTCGGCACCGACGACCGCACCGGCACCACCGGCGAGATGACCGACGCCAAGCCCGTCGAGGTCACCGGCTATACGCCGCAGCCCTTCGAGCAGGCCGAGATCGCGCCTGACGGCTCCACGGTCGTCGAGATCGTGTACGTCGCCAACAAGTACAAGATCGCCTTCGACGCGAACGACGCCTCCTACCCCGACCGTCCCGCCGCCGACGGCGAGATGGGTCCGCAGGAGATGGAGTATGACGTCGCTGAGCCGCTCGACGGCCTCGCCTTCGAGCGCGAGGGCAATCGCTTCGTCAAGTGGAACACCGAGCCTGATGGCTCCGGCGTCGACTACGCCGACATGCAGGAGGTCATGAACCTCACCGCCGAGGACGGCGGCGAGATCACGCTCTACGCCATCTGGGAGAAGGTGCCCGTCAACGTCATCTTCGTCGATGGCCTCACCGGCGAGACTGTCAAGCAGGAGAACGTCGACTGGGGCGACCCCTCCGAGCAGCCGGAGATCCCGGCTCACGTCGGCTACATCCCGCGCGAGTGGGACAAGGACACCTCCCGCGTCACGGAGGACACCGTCGTCCGCGTCGACTATGACCCGATCAACTACAAGATCCACTTCGACCCCAACGCGACGGATGCGAAGGGCGAGATGAGCGACCAACAGATGACCTACGACCTGGCCGCGAAGCTCTACCAGAACACCTACAGCCGCACCGGCTGGAAGTTCGTCGGCTGGAAGGATGCCGAGGGCAACTCCTATGCCGACATGCAGGAGGTCATGAACCTCGTGGCCGCCGACGGCGGCGAGATCACGCTCTACGCGCAGTGGGAGGCCATCCCGATCGAGCGCGTTGACGCCGAGCCCGTCCAGGAGACGGCCTCCACGCCGGAGGCGACGGCTACCCCTGAGCCCACGGTCCGCACGCTCGCCAGGACGGGAGCAGGTGCCGTGGCGGAGGCTGCCGCCCTCATTGGCGGCCTGGCCGCCGCTGGGCTCGCAATCGCCCGCCGCAAGGGCGATGAGCGCGAACAGCTCTAATTGATGCCCCTCGGGCCGGCTGGGTTTCCCAGCCGGTTCCGAGAGGGCGGGAGGACACCTTAAACGCCCCTTCCCCCCGCCCTCTCGGAGCCGATTCGGCTTGGGGCGGTGTTGCAGCTGGTCTTCCTTGGGGAGACCTCGGCCTTTGGAGTAGAAATGGCAAGAAGGAAAGCTGTGAAGGCGGCAATCGGCGCATCCATGGCAGGCCTCATGCTCGCCGGCGCTGCGCTCTCCGCGGTGCCCGCGCCCGCCCAGGCGGAAGAGCCCGCCGATGCCCTGGCAGTCGAGCAGTCGCTCCCGGCTGGAGACGAGGCTTCAGGAGGGCCTGTCATCGTGCAGGACGAGGAGAGCTCCGACGAGACCTTGCAGCGCCGCAGGAGGGCTCTGGGGACGTCTTAGAGGGGTCCCTGCAGTCGACTGAAGCTGCGATAAGCAGCCGGCCTCATCCTGCAGGCAGCAGAGCTCCCTGCCTGCAGGATGAGGCCGTTCGGCCGCCTATGCGATGAGGTAAAGTTGTAAGAGGTTGCATCGCAGACATTCTGATGGTTCTTGGGAGGCGCCCATGGCCCTCGAGCAAGAGATCGTGGATGTTAGCGAGCAGACGGCTGATGCTCCTGCGAGTGCGGGTGAGCAGCAGCATTCAGAGGACGAGCCCACGATCCTCGAGACGGCGATGGCAGATCCCTGCGAGCAGAAATCGGGCGAAGGCGGACGGAATGAGCCGCGCGAAAACTGGCGACCCAAAGCAGATATGACCATTTGCCGATTCATTGGCATCTAGCTGGGAAAATGCTATAATAGCCTTAGCACTCTTAATGCGGCCCTCCACGCCGCAGGATTGGAAAGGACAGTGCTCATGGACGCTCCTCAGCCCCGTTTTGGGGAATCCCAGGCTATAGAAATGTTCTCCGATGCCCGCCGCATGCTCGGCAGGACGAAGTCCGGAATGGACCTCTACGAGAAGGTCGCCGAACATTATCTGCGCTCTTATGAGGGGATGTGGGACTACCCCGAGATGCAGGACATGCTCGAGGAGGCCACCGCCGCCGCCGAGAGAAGCGCGGACGCTGGTCGTTCCCAGCGCGAGCGCTGTGCCGCGTTCCTTGCGTCATACGCCATAAGCCACGCCGAGGCCGATCTCACGTATTTCGATGACTCGTTCCTCGAGCGTGCCGTCACGGGCATCGAGGATATTGACGTCTGGCCCTTGCAGAACTACGACTTTGACGCCGTTCCCGAGCAGGAGAGGCTGTCTGTGATGACGCCGCTCGGCGAGCTGCGCGCCGAGGTTGCCGGCGATAAGGGGGTATACGATGAGATCTATGTGGATCTCGTCCAGTGGATGCCTGGCGGCGGCGAGCGCCTGCTGCAGGTTGCCACCATTGGCACAAGCAACGAGATGAACCAACGCCGCCTCGCCTCGCAGGAAGAGCCAGTCGTCCACGTCCTCTCCTACGACGGCATCGAGGAGATGCCTCGTGATGAGCTGCATACCATCGTCTCCGAGCGTTCATTCTGGTATGAGTATGCTCCCGCACGTTCCCCTCTTGACGAGGCCATTGAGGAGGCCATAGCGCCCTCTGCAGAGCCTACGCTCCCCTCCCCTGAGCTGGGGCGTGACGAGCGATGAGCGAGCAGCTCTCCGACATCCAGAAGGTCATGCGGATCAACCGGCACGCGGTTGCGGCAAACGGGCAGCTGAAGTCTCTGTCGGTACAGTACGCGGACTACGCCCTTGCCCGGGAGAGGCTTGGCGCAAGGGCGGCAGGTAGCTATCTGCCTCTTGTGTTGAGCCCTGATTGCTCCGTATTTGGCATCCCAGAGCTTGAGTCGCGTCCTCTTGTCCTATTCAACGGAGCAATTCGCCATATCTCGTATAGGCATGAGCTCGGCATCGAGGATTTGGAATCCATTGCGGATGAAATGATGCGCAACGTCCTCGCATTTGAAGACCCGATTACCCAGGGCCATTTCGTTTTCGTGCTCCAGATCGTAATGGATGATGCTCAAGTAATTGCAGCATTGGACGTGAATGCAACGCATACGGGCGTGGAGATCAATGCCCTGCGCTCGGTTCATCCAAAGGACGAGCTCTCACAACAGATAATGGCGGCCGTCGGAATTGGCAAAAAGGTCTTTGTCAACGAGCGGACAGGTGCCTGGCTATACCGCTCGAGGAATCTGCCCGAGGACTCGCCTCTTAGGCTCGACAAGGCGGTGATAGAGCACCTGTCCGACATGTATTGTACCCAGTTTCCGGAAAAGGCTGCCGAGCTTGGCCTTTATGTGTCCCACTCCCCTCTTGCAGATGCCATAGGGGAAGCCTGCGCAGCAAGGCACGGTGCGAGCATTAAGAACCATGAGATTGGAAGGGACGAGCGATGAGTGAGCAGCTCTCCGACATCCAGAAGGTAATGCGGATCAACCGGCATGCGGTTACTGATGATGGGCAGCTCGCTTCAATCGTCCAGCAGTTTGCGAACTATCATTTCGCCAAGGCAAAGGATCCCGAGCGCGCGAACAGGGAGTTCATGCCGCTCGTACTGGTCGCCGACTGTGGGATCTACGATGTGCCAGAGCTTGCCGGGAAGCCTCTCATTGCCTTCAACTCTGCAATTGAGCACATCGAGGAGCGACACGGAGGCACGATTGACGAGCTCGCTCTTCTTCCCAACGAGCTCAGGCAAAACCTGCTCGTCTTCCAAGACCCCGATCAGCTCCACCACTTCTCCTTCGTGCTGCAGCAGAAGTCATCTGGCGGAAATCGGTTCCTCGCCGTAATGGACGTCGAGACCCAGGCCAATGCCATTGCGGTCAACCGACTCATCACCTGCCATGGAAAGAGGGACCTCGATCACAAGATCCTGCGCTCCCTCGAGATGGGGCTGAGCGTTTACACAAACGTTAGGACAGCGGCTCTCCTCGGCGACGCTGGCATGCTGGGCTCGGCGGAACCCGAGCTCGGCCAGGCAACCAGGGAGCTGCTGTCCCATGCCTATTATAGTAGGTTCAGGTCCTTCGCAGCCCAGTACGGGGTCTATCCTGACGAGATCACCGCGAAGCGGGATGCGGACGCTCGCGCTCTCATCGAAGGTGGTGGCTGCTGGAATGTCGACACCTTCGAGGCCATCTTCCATGACCCTGACTTTGACATCGCCGGCACCTACGGGATCACGTCGTTCACTGGCTCGGACTTCGAGTTCAAGGTCTTTGACCGGACGATAGCTCATGACGCATTCGCGGCGGGTGCCATCTGGGAAGCCTACGACTCATCGAGGGATGAATACATCAGCAGAGGCGAGGCCATCGCCCGTGTCGCGGACGAGGATGGCTGGATCTCCGCAAATCTATCTGGCGACGAGATCCTCGAGTACCTCTGGAAAGAGAGGCTCTGCGACGTGCCCATGTCTGAGGACAAGAGAGGCGCTCTTTGCCTCGACTCCGACTGGCTCGTCTTCGACGCCGGGACCACGCGCGAGGAGATCTGGGAGTGGTTCGACATGCTCCACAGCAAGGGCGTCGCATGGCTCATGGGCCAGGAAAGTGAGGGGCGCGGGACGCTCGATGAGGCAATCGCCGAGGCAATGGTCAGTCCTCAGGGAGCTTGTGAGGGAGAACGAGAGATTGGGAGGGACGAACGATGAGCGACTTCGCATTCGTGGGCGAGCCCACGCTCTACATCCAAGCGGACCGAGAGGATGAGCTTCGCGAATACATCGACTGGAACCTCCCTGGCCCCGGAAACGTCAGCGAAAGCCTCTGGTTCGAACCGGCCGACATTTCCGACAAGAAGGTCCTGTCCGTCCTCGGCCTTGCCGAGGGATGGATCGAGTTTCTAGAAGCTCGCGAAGTGGTCAAGCTCTACGAAGAGTTCGCCCTCCCGGGATCCGAGGCCGAATGGGTCACCGAGTACCGCTCTGGACCCTCAGCGCACCTCATCAAGATGTCCTCTCTCGGCCTGAACCAGGTGCTGGCGCCCCTCGGGCAGGTCTTCGAGGAGTGCAGGGAGCGCATGGAGAGCCGCATCGCACGGCAGGAGGCCACCCGGGAGCGCGATGGGGCCAGGGGCACAGACGGCCTCTGGCGCGAGGGATTGATCGTCAAGGATGAGCGCCCGGACGTCGCGGAGAGCATTCTCGAAGAGGCGATGGCAGAGGCCGCCGCGCCTTGCGATGGCGAGAGCATGGTCGAAAGAGCCGACGTGCCCGAGAGGTAATGCCGGCTGGAGAAGTTGCTCGCCTACTCCACGGGCGAGTTGGAAGGGAGAGGGCATGGCAATCGACGTTTGCATCGGAAACTACGGCTATTACAACGAAGGGGAGCTTCGGGACAAGTGGTTCTCGCTTCCGATGGATCCGAAGGAGCTCTCGAAGAAGCTCAAGGAGGCGGGTCTTGTAGACCCCCAGCATGAGGAGATCTACATCTCCGACTACGACGGGTATCCCTTTGGGATGTCCCGCGGCAACCTCTTTGGGGAGGACACAAGCCTCGAAGACCTTAACCTCCTTGCCGCGGTTATGGACGAGACTGACTCTTATAAGCTGGATATGG
>CACZNT010000167.1 GCA_902782635.1 uncultured Coriobacteriaceae bacterium | reverse complement strand
GGCGCTCGATGACGCGGCCGCACTCGGGGCAGTGCGGGGTGCCCACGCGGGCGAAGAGCAGGCGCAGGTAGTCGTAGATCTCGGTGACGGTGCCGACGGTGGAGCGCGGGTTCTTGCTCGTCGTCTTCTGGTCGATGGAGACGGCCGGGGAAAGGCCGTCGATGGAATCGAGGTCGGGCTTGTCCATCTGACCCAGGAACTGGCGCGCGTAGCTCGAGAGGCTCTCGACATAGCGGCGCTGGCCTTCGGCGTAGATCGTGTCGAAGGCCAGGCTCGACTTCCCCGAGCCGGAGAGGCCGGTGATGACGACGAGCTTGTCGCGCGGGATCCGCACGTTGATGTCGCGCAGGTTGTGCTCGCGCGCCCCGCGGATGACGATTGACTCCGATGCCATGCGCATATCCCCCGTATTCCAGGCGGTGATTCTTGCTAACTCTTCAGTCTAGACGAGAGCTGACCATGGAGCGGCATGGCAGACGAACACCACAATGAGAACACATGTACGTGTACGGAAGGGGCGCCGCGAGATGAGACCTGTCCCTTTTGTCATGACAAAGGGGACTGTCCCCTTTGTCAGGTTTTAGTCGAGGCGGACCTTGACGCAGACCTTCTTCAGGAGCATCGGGTCGGCAAGCGAGCAGCCAGGCTTGTGCGCGTCCTCGGGCATGGTCACCACGAGCTCGCCCGGGTGCAGGACCACCCACGAGCAGCGCTTGGGGTCGTCGTAGAGGCCGAAGTCGGTCTCCTCGTCAAACTCGGAGATGGGCGTGAGCTCGGAGACGGGCGCCACGCCGAGCAACTCCTCCCCCGATATCACGTAGTGGATGTCGGCATAGCGACGATGCGCCTCGAAGTGCTTCTCAGCCTGGGTGATGGTGATGAACTCCTGGACGTTGGCGAAGACCTTCTCGCCATCGATCTGGTGCAGCCCCGGCTCGAGCGCGGCGAGGTCGGTGGTGCGGAGGAACTCGTACGCCTTGCGGAGACGTCCGGAGAGGAAGTCGTACTTGTCTACGGTATTGAGGTGCGTTGCCAGCATGGAGATCCTTTCGAGGGGATGCCAACGTTGCCCATTCTACTACAGGGCGCCTAGACCACGGCGCCCGCCACCGTGTAGCCGCCGACGCTGTAGAGGCCGCCGATGATGACGCCCCTGCCCACGGCGTGGATGATCTTGTTGTCGCCGATGTAGATGGCCACGTGGTTTCCGGAGATGGGGTTCATGCCGCCAATCCACACCACGAGGTCGCCCGGTTCGAGGTCGGCCTCGGCGCGCGGCGAGAGCAGACGCGACTGCCCGTAGGCGGAGTGTGGCAGCGTGATGCCGGCCTGCGCGTAGCACCACTTGGTGAAGCCCGAGCAGTCGAAGCAGACGCCCGGCGAGTAGCCGCCCCACACGTAGGAGACGCCCAGCTGGGTGTAGGCGGCGTTGAGGATGGTCTGGCGGTTTGCGTCGGTCACCTGCACGGGGCCGGTGCCGCCGTACTGCTCGGCAAGGCGCGCGGCCTCCTGGCGCTGGCGCTCGAGCTCGGCCTTGCGCTCCTCCTCGATCTTCGCCTTGAGCTCGGAGTCGAGCTGGTCGACGTAGGCCTTCTGCTCGGCCTGGCGCTTCTCGAGGTCCGCCTTCTGCGAGGCCTGCTCGTCGGCGAGCGCCTGCTGCTCGGCCTTGAGCTCGAGCAGCTCGGCCTGCTGGGCCTCGAGCGCGTCCTGCTGGCGCTTGAGCTCGTCCTGCTGCTTCTCGAGCTCGTCCTGCTGCTTCTCGAGCTCGCCCTTTTGCTGCTCGAGGACCTCCTGCTCCTCCTCGAGCTCGGCGCGTGCGCGGCGGACGTCCTCGATGCGCTGCTCGTCCTGCGCGCGGACCTTCTGCGCGTAGAAGATGTTGCTCTGCAGCTCCTCGAAGCTCGACGAGCCGAGGATTATCTGCAAAAGCGAGGTGGGGCCGGCCTTGTAGGTGGCCACCATGCGCTCGGAGAGGGCCTCCTGGGTCGCGGCAAGCTGGTTGAGCTTAATCTGGATGCGGCGCTCGGTTGCCTCGATCTTCGCCTGCGTCTCGTCGATCTCGTCCTGCTTGGCGTCGATCTCCGCCTGCTTGGCGTCGATCTCTTCCTGCTTCGCGTCGATCTCGTCCTGCTTGGCGTCAACCTTCTCCTGCGTCTCCTCGAGCTTGAAGATGGTGTCGTTGAGGGCCTCGCCTGCTGCCATGACCTCGTTGGCCAGGCTGTCGAGCTTCTCGTTGGCCTCGTCGAGCTGGGTGCGCAGCTCGGAGGAGGTGACGGCGAGGGCCGGCTGCGGGATCGCGACCAGGAGGAACGCTGCCAGGAGGGCGACGATGATTGCACGGATGCGGGATGCGGTGGTCATATGAGCTGCCTTTCTGGTGTTTCCGCGTAGTGAGATGGTAGCTCATGTGACGCATGTTTGCAGCCAGGCATCGCCGATGAGTCAGTAGGGACGTAGCCAATTGACTCATTTTCTGGCCCCGGGCGGGACAACCAACATCCCGTCGTCGTTTTCCGGCAAACGACACCTCTGACCGGAGCCATCATCAACGCTATGTTGGTTAGCCGACTGTCCCCAACTGGAAAATGAGTCAATTGGCTACGTCCCTATTGACTCATTTTTGGTGGGGCGGAGGGCATTTGCCTAGAATCGTCATGTGATCCGAGGAGAGGAAGTATCCATGACAGACGATTTCGAGCTCATGCTCAAGGGCGAGTTCTACCAGCCCGGCAAGCTCATCAACCGCATCGTGGCCTGCCGCGAGCTCATGCTGGAGTACAACGCCCTGGGAGCGCACGACAGCGCGCGGCGCAAGGAGATCCTCAAGGACATGCTGGGCAGCGTCGGCGAGGGCTGCGTGGTCGTCGCCCCCTTCCACTGCGACTACGGCACGCAGGTCCACCTGGCAGACGGCGCCTTCGTCAACTACGACTGCACCTTCCTCGACGAGGCCCCCATCCGCATCGGGGCGCGAAGCCTCATAGGCCCGCAGGTGGGCATCTACACCGCCCAGCACCCGATCGACCCCGAGGTACGCTCGCAGGGCTATGAGACGGCGGCTGGCGTGACCATCGGCGAGGACGTCTGGGTGGGCGGCCACAGCACCATCCTGCCGGGCGTCACGATCGGCGATGGCGCCATCATCGGCGCGGGCGCCGTGGTCACCCGCGACGTCGCCCCGCGCACCATCGTCGCCGGAAACCCGGCGCGCCCCATCCGCGAGGTGTCCGAGGAGGACTGCGTCCGCTGGCGCGAGCTCCGGCAGGCATACCTCGAAGCCTCGGGAGAGTAGAATCATCCACGTGAGATAAGGCGCCGCCGAAGCGCGCGGCGCTCAGGAGAGGAGCACGTACATGGCAGACATCCAGGACACCCCCGAGGTTGATGCGGACGCGATCCGCGCGGAGTTCGAGGCGGCGGTCGGCCGCGGCGGCAGCGACTCGGGGCTCGCCGGCAACAGCAAGATCGCGCACGTCATCGGGGTCGTCTCCGGCAAGGGCGGCGTGGGCAAATCGTTCGTCACCGGCGTGCTGGCAACCCAGCTGGAACGCGCCGGCAAGCGCGTCGGCATCATGGACGCCGACATCACCGGCCCCTCGATCCCGCGCATGTTCGGCCTCGCCGGCCAGCAACTCCGAAGCGACGGCACCCACATCATCCCTGCCCGCACCGCGTCGGGCATCCCCATCGTGAGCGCCAACCTCATGCTCGAGAACGAGAGCGACCCCGTGGTCTGGCGCGGGCCGATGCTCGCGGGCACGCTCGAGCAGTTCTGGGGCGAGACCCTCTGGGGCGAGCTCGACTACCTGCTCATCGACATGCCTCCCGGTACGGGCGACGTCGCGCTGACGGTGTTCCAGTCGCTCCCCGTCGATGGTCTCGTCATCGTCTCCAGCCCGCAGGACCTCGTCCAGATGGTCGTGGGCAAGGCCGTCAAGATGGCGGCCATGATGGAGATCCCCGTGCTGGGGCTCGTCGAGAACATGAGCTACGCCATCTGCGGGCACTGTGGCGAGAAGGTCGAGGTGTTCGGCAAGAGCCACGTCGCCGAGACGGCTGCCGAGTACAACCTCGACGTCCTCGGCAAGATGCCCATCGACCCCGCCCTGGCCGACGCCTGCGACAAGGGCTACATCGAGGACGCCCTGCCCGACGACCTGCTCGGCGATGCCGTCGCGAGCATCCTGGCAAGCGCGGGATCGCGGTAGGCGCGCATGGCGAAGAAGCCCTCTCGCACGAGGCTTCGCGAGCTCGCCCTCGAGCGGGCACGCCAGCTGGCACTCCCCGAGCGCTGCGACGTCGTCGTGGCGGGGGGCGGTGCGGCAGGGCTCGTCGCGGCCATCTCGGCCGCCGAGGCGGGGGCGCTGACGGTCGTGCTCGAGCGCGACCTTTCCTGCGGCCATCCCCTGCTTGCCACCGGGGGCGGTCGCTGCAACTTCTCGAATCGCGACCTCTTGCTCGCGCACTTCCGCAATCCGGAGCTCGTGGGCGAGGTATTTGGGGCGCATCCCCTCGACGAGATCCTGGGCTTCTTCGCAGACTCCGGCCTGGCCTGGGCCGAGGAGGACGGACGCCTCTATCCGCGCAGCATGCAGGCCTCATCCGTCCGCGACGTTCTGCTCGCGCGGGCCGAACGCGCCGGTGTGGTGCTCGGCTGCGCGCGTGGCGTCGCCTCGGTCGAGGCCGCAAGCGAGGGCTTCGAGCTCGCCTTCTCGCTTCCCGGCGATGACGGTGCGCTTGGCAAGATCTCCTGCTCGAGCGTGGTGCTCGCCACAGGACGGCATGCGCTCGACCTCGCCTCGCTCGGCGTGCGCGTCGAGGAGACGTCGCCCGTGCTCTGCCCGCTTGCCGCCACGGGGCTCGACTTCGCGGCGCTGGACGGCAGGCGCGCCCATGCGGAGCTCCGACTCGCACGCGATGGCGCGGAGCTCTTCTGCGAGCGCGGCGAGCTGCAGTTCCGCGACTTCGGCATCTCGGGCATCGTGAGCTTCGACCTCTCGCGCGTGGCCCAGCCCGGCGATGTGGTGACGATCGACCTCATTCCCGAGCTTGGCGACGAGGAGCTCGAGCGCCTGCGGACGCAGGCTGGCAGCCTCGTGGGCGTGCTCGACCCGGCCATCGCCTCCGCGCTGGGCGACGCGAACCCGAAGCAGCTCGAGATACGCATCGAGGGCCCGGCCGACCCCGAGCGCGCGCAGGCGCTGCGCGGCGGCATCGCATACGACGCCCTCGACGGCCCCGCCCTGGAGCTTGCGGCCGCGCCCGGCATCTTCGCCTGCGGCGAGTGCGTCGACGTGGACGCCGACTGCGGAGGCTACAACCTCTCCTGGGCATGGCTCTCCGGCATGCGCGCCGGCGCTGCCGCGGCGCGGGCGGCCGCACGATGATCGAGATCTCGAACCTCCCGCTCGGCCTCGCCGGGCTTGACGGGACCCCGGAGCGCAAGCGCGAGGCCCTGCTCGCGGCCGTCGCGCATACCCTGCGCATCTCCGAGGACGACATCGCCTCGCTCGAGCTGCGCAAGCGCTCGATTGACGCGCGAAAGCGCCAGGACGTGCACCTCGTGCTCACCGCGCGGGCGACGCTCGGCGGCGGTGAGGCTGCGGAGCGTAAGGTCGCGGGACGCGCGCGGACTCGCGGCGGGGTGCAGCTGCGCCTCGTCGAGGAGACGCCGTCGCGCCCCCTCATCGAGCGGGGACGTGCGCTGCCCATGCGCCCCGTCGTCGTGGGCGCGGGATGCGCAGGCCTCTTCTGCGCGCTCGCGCTCGCCGAGGCCGGCCTCGAGCCGCTGCTCATCGAGCGTGGCGACGATGCCGCGCGGCGAAGCGCCGTCGTCCGCGCGTTTGCCGAGGGCGGCCCACTCGACCCGCAGAGCAACATCCAGTTTGGCCTGGGCGGCGCCGGCACCTTCTCCGATGGCAAGCTCTACACCGGCACGCGCGCGCCGAGCCACCGCGCCATCCTCGAGCTGATGGTTTCCGCGGGCGCACCCGCGAGCATCCTCTCCGATGCGCACCCCCACATCGGAAGCGACCTCCTCCCCCAGGTGGTCGACGCCCTAGCAGCCAGGATCGTCGAGCTCGGAGGCGAGCTGCGCTGCCGGACGAGGCTCACCGGGATCGACACCACGGGCGGGCAGGTGCGCGGGGTGATCGTCGAGGATGCGGACGGGCGCGAGGAGCGCATCGTCACTTCGCACGTCGTCCTCGCCTGCGGCCACTCGGCCCGCGACGTCTTCGAGCTGATGCGCGATGCCGGAGTCGTGCTCGAGCGCAAGACCTTCGCCATGGGATATCGCATCGAGCACCTGCAATCCGAGGTGAACCGCGCCCAGCACGGGCGCTTCGCGGGGCATCCGGCCCTGGGGGCCGCCCCCTACAAGCTCTCCTGCCACCTGGGCGAGCGCAGCGCCTTCTCTTTCTGCATGTGCCCCGGCGGCTACGTGGTTGCCGCTGCGAGCGAGCCGGGCGGCGTGGTGACCAATGGCATGAGCGAGAGCGGGCGCGACGGCGTCAACGCGAATGCCGGCCTGCTCTCGAACGTCGAGCCGGCCGACCTTCCCGGCGATGACCCGCTGGCGGGCATCGCGCTGCAGCGGGCCTGCGAGCAGGCGGCCTTCGAGGCGGGCGGCGGGAGCTTCGTGGCGCCTGCCCAGCTCGTGGGCGACTTTTTGCAGGGCGTGCGCTCGTCGACTCCGGGCGCGGTATCGCCCACCTACCCGCGCGGCGTTGCCTGGGGTTCTCTTGCGGGCCTTTTGCCCGAGCACGTGGAGGGCACTATTCGCGCGGCCATCCCCCAGCTCGGCCGCAGGCTCGCGGGATTCGACGCGTCAGATGCCGTGCTCACGGGGGTGGAGACCCGCTCGAGCTCGCCCGTGCGTCTCACGCGCGGCGAGGACATGCAGTCGGTGAGCTGCCGCGGCCTCTACCCTTGCGGCGAGGGTGCCGGGTATGCCGGCGGCATCATGAGCGCCGCAGCGGACGGCATCCGCGTGGCCCGCGCCATCGCGGCAACTCGCGCCTGAGGTGTGCTGGAGTCCCGGTGCTCGCCGGGCCGTCACGTCAACCGCTAACCAACATCCCGTCGGGCCGGGGCCCGGTCAGGCGTGCCGTTTCCCAAAAACGGCTCACGCGATGTTGGTTGGCGTGCAGGGCCTCCCGTCGGCAACCAACATCCCGTCGGGACGGCGCCCGGTCAGGCGTGCCGTTTCCCAAAAACGGCTCACGCGATGCTGGCTGGCAGCCAGCCAGCGCCAGCAGGAATCAGTCGCCGTACTTCTCCAACTTTGAGAGCTTGTCGTTGAAGCGGGCGGTGATGTCGTCGATGGCATCGCCTGCGGCGTCCACCTTCTCGGCGGCCGTCTTGGGGTTTGCCGGGGCCGGCCCCAGGAGCATGGTGGCCACGAGCTCCTCGGCGGCGTCCATGAAGAACTTCCTGTCGTCCTCGGGCATGCCGTCGAGGCGCGAGAGCATCAGCTTGAGCGAGCCGTCGGCCAGCGACTGCTTGAGCCCGCCGAAGGTGACCTCCCCCGAGGCCTGCACCAGCTTGTAGAGGATCTCGACGAAGCGCTCGCGCTCGTCCGCGCCCATCCCGTCGAGCCAGGAGTCGAGGCGCTTGATCGTGCGGTAGGAGTCGTAGGAGATGGCGCGCTCGACGGCGAAGTCGTTGCCCTCGACCTCCCAGGAGAAGGGCGCGTGCTGCATGATGCCGGAGTTCGTCGAGCGCACGATCTGCATCTCGACGTCGCGGCTCTCGAAGATGAGACCGATGAGCGAGCCTTCGGGGATCGTCTTGTCGACGAGCTCGTAGGCACCAGCCCAGCGCGCATCCGAGCGCATCTCGTCGGTGAAGCCGGGGCCGTCGTGCGTGTAGCAGCGCTTCACCCGCTCGCGCACCTCCGCGTCCACCGTCATCGTGGCGTACACCGCAAGGTTTCCGCCCTTGGAGTGGCCGCCCACCCAAATGGGGCCCTCGAGCTGCTCGGCCACGAGGGCAAGGTAGCTTGTCGAGGTCGTCTGCGACGGGATGGCCGTCTGGAAGGCCATGTTGAAGTTCTCCTTCCAGCCGACGAGCGTGTTGTCGGTGCCACGGTAGGCGACGTAGCTGCCGCCGCCGGGCAGGCGGAAAGTGATGGCAGAGAACTGTTTCTCCGCCTTGCGCGACGACTGCTCGGAGTGCAGACAGCCCACCACGTCGCAGAAGCGCGGGCTCTCGGCAACGGCGACGAGCAGCTCCTCGGTGTGGCGCGGGTCGTGCATCGCGGCCGTGAGGCCGGTGAGCCCACCGTTGCCGAACGCCTCCGAGAGGTCCTGGCCCTCGAGCGAGCGCGTCGGCGAGTCGTCCGGATAGCGCACGTAGGCCAGCCACGAGAACACGAGCGAATCGACGCGGTTGAGCGGCGCATCGGAGAAGGAGTCCGTCGCGTTGCGCACGTAGTCGATGATGTTTGCCATGATTGCCTCCGCTCGTGTGGGTGTGCGCCCGGGCGGCGCGACGTGCCCATTGTGGCACAAGCGACGCCCTCCAGCCGACCTTGGCCCGCCTAAACAGGGGTTGCGCTTCGCCCGTCCGCGCTGGCCCACCTAATCAGGGGACGCGCCTTGCCCGTCCGCGCCGGCACGCTAGTGCACAAGTTATACGGCGACCTGCGGTTCCTCTAGGAAGAAACGCAGGTCGCCGTATAACTTGTGCACTAGCGTGCCGGCGCAGCCAAAAACGAGCTAGTCGGCTACGCCCCTATTGACCGTCCCCATCGACCGTCCCCGTTGGCTCGTTTGCGGGGCTGGAGGTGGCAACCTCCACGCCCTGCTCGTCTCCGCGGTACTCGATGCACATCATGGTGAGGTCGTCGAACTGCTCGGCCTCCCCCACGAACTCATCCACGGCCGCATGTGCAGCCGCGAGGACATCCTGCGGCGCCGCACCCGGATTGGTGTTGAGCGCCTTCTCGATCCTGTCCATGCCAAAGAGCTCCTCGGCGGGATTCATGGCCTCGGCAAGTCCATCGGTGTAGAGGAAGATCTTGTCGCCAGGCTCGAGGTCGATCTCGTACTCCTTGTACTTCATGCCCTCGTAGACGCCGATGACGAGGCCATGCTTGTCGTGGATGAACTCGAAGCGCTCCCCCACCCTGCCGATCACGGGGTACTCGTGGCCCGCATTGGCGGCGACGAGCCTTCCGGTCGTCAGGTCGAGCACCCCCAGCCACACGGTCACGAACATGTCGAGGTCGTTGCTGGAGCAGATGATGTCGTTCGACTTGGACAGGATCTCGCCGGGCGAGAGGCATTGCATGGCCGTACTCTTGATGATGCTCTTGGAGTTCATCATGAAGAGCGACGCCGGGATGCCCTTGCCCGAGACGTCTGCCATCACCGCGCAGAGATGCGTGTCGTCGATGAGGAAGAAGTCGTAGAAGTCGCCGCCCACTTCCTTTGCCGGCTCCATCGTCGCGAAGAGGTCGACGTCTCCCCTGCTGGAGAGCGTCGAGAAGTCGTCGGGCAGTGCGCCTCCCTGGATCTGGCGCGCCATGTCGAGCTCGCCCTCGATGCGCTCGCGCTCCGCCTCGGCGCGGTTGCGCTCCTCGGTCTCCTGGATCTTGTGGCGTACATAGGCAGCCACCATCCGCCAGGCGGCCACGCCCGCCCCGGCCACGCAGACGACGTAGAACCAGGGCTGCTCGTAGATGGCACGCATCTTGACGATGTCGGCAGTGGTCGTGAGGGTGCCATGCCCCACGGGGTCCTCCAGCTCGAGGATGAAGCGGTAGTTGCCACCGGGAAGGTTCGTGTAGTCGACGGCCTTCAGGTTCGAGCGCGCAACGCTCACATCCGTCTGGTCGAAGCCCTTGAGATGATAGGTCACCTCAGGGTTTACCAGGGAGTAGTTGAGCACGAAGGGGTGGATGGTGAGCCTGCGGACGCTCGAGTCGATGGTGAAGGCCCCGCTTGCATCCGGGTAGATCAGCTCCCCATCCGCCTCGACATAGGGGACTAAGGCCTTGAGGTTGCCGAAGTCATCGAAGGGCTGGTCGATGTTGACCTTTACCACGCCCTTCGAGCCCGCGATGTAGAGATTGCCCGCGTCGTCGAGCTCGCTGTAGGAGTTTGCCGTCGCCGTGCAGGGAAGCCCGTTGGTGATCGCGTAGTGGACGGTCTCGATCTCCTGGTTGTCGAGCATGCTCTGCTTGGAGGCGATGAAGACGCCGTCGCTGCTCAGCACCCACATCTCCCCGTTCTTCGCCTCGTAGAGGTCGAAGTTGTTGAAGTAGGGCCAGTCCTCGAGGGTGCTCACCTCGAAACTCTCGGAGAGGTAGGCAAGCGAATTGCCCGTGACGAGCCAGTACACGCCGGCGTCGGAGTCGGGCTTTATGCGCATCACGATCTCCGACGTGAGCCCCTCGGCCTTGCCTATGTGGCGAATCTCGCCATCATCCTCGTCGATGACGTAGATGCCGCCTCCGTCCGTGCCGCAGAGGATCTCGCCGTCCTTGCCCTCTGCCACGGTGAGGACGGCGGTGTTCGCGATGCCATCCGACTCCTTGTACACCTTCGCCACCTTGTCATCTCGGATGACGGTGACGCCGCCCGTGCCCGCGACGAGGAAGGAGCCGTCCTTGCGCTCGTAGACGGTGCGGACGCGCTCGGTGGGCATGCCATCTTCCTCATCGAAGACGAGGATCTTGCCGTCCTCGTAGCGCACGAGCCCGCACTTGAACCAGGTGGAGATCCAGATTCGGCCCTGGCTATCGCGGATGATCGAGCGAATGCGGCAGCCAGACAGGTAGTCGATGAGGTCGGTGACGCCGAGGTCGACACCGGAGGCCGTCTTGGCCTCCGTCAGCGGGATGGAGTCGACCGGATGCCCGTCCTCGACCACCACGAGGCCCGAATCCGTTGCCACGAAAAGCCGATTGCCCTGCATGCAGGTGGAGTTGACGACCGCCTCCGCCAGGCCATTGCGCCCGGAGTAGTCGACGAAGCGGTTCGGGACGATCTTCATGACGCCCTGGCTCGAGGACGTGAACCAGAGGTTGCCGGCGTAATCTGCGATGACGTCGCCCGCAGCGCTCGTCATGGGCAGCGAGTCGAGGACGCGAAGGCCATCCGCGCCGAGGATGCCGATGCCGTTTCGGGCGAGGATCCAGAGCTCGTCATCGATGAGCTGGAGACGCTGCACCTGGGAAAGCGGCGAAATGTCGATGCGCTCCATGTCGTTGACGCCGTCCTCGAGCTTGCCGCGGTAGAGCGTAGACTCCTTGAGCTCCACGTAGATGGCGCCAGACTCGTGGGGGTCGGGGTAGATGCAGCTTGCCCCATCACCATGGAGGCTCTCGTGCTGCAGGTAGGACACGACCTTGCCCTTGTCGATGGCGAACAGGTCGCCGTCGTAGGTGAGGCCATAGACGCGACCGTCCGCCCCCAGATGCATGTCCTGCACATACTCGTCTTTCACGCGCGAGTCGCTCAAGGGGTGGATGGCCATGTCGGTGTCCATGGTGACGATGCCGTCCGTGGTTCCGATGATGAGGCTGCCGTCATCAAACTCGATGATGGACCTTATGGAAGCCGAGGGTAGGCCGTCCTCCTCGTCCCACCAGGTATAGACGCCTCGATCGATCATGAGGAGGCCGCGGTCGTTCGTGCCCACCCAGAGGCGGTTCTTGCTCCCCGCGAGCAGGCACATGACGCTGGTGACGCCCTCCTCCTCGCCCATCCGCTCGAAGGTGTTGCCATCGTGGCGGATGAGGCCGCTGTAGCAGCCCATCCAGATGAAGCCATCCTCGGTTTGCGCGATGTCGTTTGCCTCGGAGGTGGGAAGCCCGTTGGTGTTGTCGTAGAGGATTGCGGCGTAGCCCTCGTCCTGCGAGGTGAGGTCGAGCGAGGATGTGATGCCGGAGGACGAGGCCGCGACGGCGGGCCGAGCGGCGCCGAAGGAGACGGCGCAGGCCGCAACCATCGCGATGAGGAGAGACATTAGCTGCAGGCGCCCAACCCTCACGTGAGATGTAATCACGATATCAATCCTCCCAGGTCACGGGCTGTCGTCCCCCTGGCGTGCGGGACCGCAATATCAACACCATGATAGACCTCTGCGCGTGGGCAGGCACGCCATGTATCGGCGCGGCTAATTGCCCGGATGATCACCCGCAATGACCTTTCCGATGAGGTGCGGCATCCCTGCCACGAGCGCGCTGCCCGTGCCTAGGGACGTAAAGGTTTTCGTAGACTAACGACCGGAAAGCGCGGTAGAAGGGGCCGTACTTCACCACGTCCGAGGCCTTGCTGAAGGCGATGTCGGCAGACGGCCTGCGCTACGGCGCCGTCATGGCCTGCGGGAAGCGCCCCAACACATCACGAAATCTCGTAGACGTACACCTCGTGCAGCTCCTCGCTGTAGCCCTCGTAGAAGCCCTTCGGCATCCCGGCGACGATTCTCGCGCCCCTGTTGTACAGGAGGAGGAACTGCCCGCGATCCTCGTCAAACGTCAGGCCCTCGATCTCGCCCTGCCGCGCCACGTCATCGAAGGTCTTCTCCAGGCTGACCCGTGCAGTCTCGCCCCCGTCCGAGATGTCCACCCTATACATGTGATCGGGCGCATCCTCATCGGCATCCCCATCATCGCTGGTGACGTAGAGGCTGCCGTCATGGTAGGCAATCCCCTGCAGCCACATCGGGCTCGGCTCCATCTTGACCTTCCCCTTGTAATCGCCCGTATCCAGGTCGTACAGGTAGAGATGCTCGCTCGACTCGTCGTCGATCCACGAGGTCATGTACACGGTGCGGGAATCCGGGTCCACCGCAATTCCGCTGCACTCCTGCTGGCCGGTATCCGGGCGGAAGGGAAAGACCCGCTTGAGCTTCAGCGTGTCGGCATCGTAGATTGCGACCTGGATGTTCTTCCCCACCCCATCCATGAAGTGCTCCACGCCCAAGTAGAGCTCGCCGTCGTAGACGTCGATATCGCCAATATGGTTGACCTCCAGGTCGTACCCCTCAAAGGGCTCCAGGTTCTCTGCGACGAGATTCCAGTTGGCGTCGTATCGTGCCAGCGAGCCAGACCCGCTCACCCAGTAGCTTCCATCTTCCGCGCATACGCCCTGCCTGCCTGAGACGGGATGGACGTCCGCCAACTCGTAGCGTGCGGCAGGCTGCGTCGAGGCGCATCCGCATAAGACGTGCGTCAGGGCGAAGCCGAGCAGCACGGCCATCATCATTCGCATGGGCAACTTCCTGCATGGCATATGCATGGTCAACCTCCAGGCGCGGTGCGCAGCAGACAGCATGCTCGCGCTGGGATGCCGTCCGCTTTGTCGTTAGCTTGAATATAGACCTGCACGTCGGCACCCTCGGCGACAAAGCCCCCAAGCGCAGAGACCGGGAGGGCATTGGCGCCCGACAATCCGCCTGCCCCAAAGACCGTCGCCTGCGGATGGGCGTATAAGATGTTGCTGAACGTGATCGGAGAAGGGGGCGTCCCCATGAGCGAGAAGGCATTCGGTGGGCTCGAGGGCATCGAGCTTACAGACGAGTTCCTCGAGGGCATCTCGGGCGGCGTGCTGAGCGCATACACGCAGGATCATCTGGCCAGATCGATCTCCCGAGCGAAGGAGCTCGGATGCTCTCTGGATGAGACACTCAATGGGTGGAGGGAGATCTACAGAGCGTACTTCGATCCCCAGGGGCGGAATGCCGAGGAGCTGAACGCGATTCTCGTATTCATCAGCGAGAACTGGTGGGAGCGGCTGGGGCACGTTCGCCCGCGGCATAGTCGCAAAGAACTCGGGCCCCGCATTTCCGCCGGGGCCCGAGTGCAACATGCATGGTGGAGGCGCGGAGGATCGAACTCCGGTCCGAAGCAGCTCCCTGACGAGTATCTCCAGGCTCAGTCGCTGGTTGAGTCTCGGACGTTTGGCACCCAGCGACAAGCGCCGCACGTCCCAGCCGGTTTGGTCTTAGCCGCAGGCATACCGACTACATCCTGCAGAGCGTCTCCCTAAGATGACGTCACCCCGGGGTCGGGAGAATCCCCGGTTAGACGCGCCAGCTGTTAATTAAGCGGCGAGGGCATAGCCCTGATAAGAAGTCTCGTCAATTCATTTGACGGTACCCCTGTTTAGCGTGGCGAGGAGACCACGGCCTGCTGCTCATCTCAAAGCTACCCCGTCGAAACCAGTCGCCCCCAAGTAGCGTGCCGGCCAGGCCGGCTGCGGGGCAAGCTGCCACCATGCGAATGTCAACGTACCTGCGCCAGATGCTCCGGCGAGAGAAGTATACCCGCTTTTTCGGATGGCTTGCGCGCGTACGGAGGCTGGCGTCTGCCCTACTCCGCCTCGAAGTAGTCCATATCGTCGGCACCGTCCTGCTCTGCGCGGGCGGCGCGCTGGCGGATGTGCACGTACTCCCACACCATGAGGCCGAAGAGCACCGCCATTATCACCACGTTCGCGATGACGGCGCCGGCGATCCCCAAGATGCGAACGAGCAGGATCGACACGGGGATGGAGAGCAGGAACACGCCCAGGTAGAACTTCATAACCTCCTGCTGGCAGCGCAGCACCGTTACCACCTGGTAGAGGAACTCAATCGCCGCGCAGAGGCCGCCCGTGCCGATCATCGCGAGCGCCTGGATGCGATAGGGCTCGAAGTCGATGCCGTACATGAGGCCGGTGAGCGGTATGCCCGCCGTCGCCATCACGATGGCCATGACGACCGTGATGCCGATGATGACGCCGATCATCGCGAGGATGATCTTGTCGAAGCGGCTGCGCTCGCTGGGGCTGTCCCAGGCATTGGCGAGCCTCAGGAGCTGAGGCTTGTAGATGATTCCCGTGGCCGTGAGGATGGCGTGCGCCGGGAAGTACATGAGGTTGAAGTAAAGCTGGTTGTCGTAGGAGAGCACGCCTTCCATGGCAAACTTGGGCATGGAGTCGATGACGGCGTAGAGGAAGAGCGCGACGAAGAGTGGGAAGCCGTCCGAGAGGATCGTCTGGACGTTGCGCATGCGCATGGGGTCGCTCTTCGGCGTCTCCATGAGGGCCATGGGCACGGTAAGCAGCACGAGCGACGCCACGCCCGCGACGGCGAGCACCAGGCAGGCGATGCCGAGCTGCTTGGTGATGATCATCGCGATGGCGAAGGCGACGATGCCCAGGCCGCAGCGCAGGAGCTGGGAGATGCCCGAGAGGTAGAGCTTGTCCATCTGCTGGAGGCGCCCCTCGTAGACGTCGGCCAGGCCATCCACCACGCGGAAGCCGATGACGCCCATGAAGGCCATCATCATGGCGGCATCGTAGCCGCGCACCCGGCAGTACAGGAATCCGACCACGAGGGTGATGGCGCAGGTGATGAAGCGCGACACCTGGTAGTCGGAGAAGGACGACTCCTCGTAGACGTCGGAGACCTGGAAGGTGCGCACGCCGTAGTTTGCCATGAAGAGCAGCAGGTTGCCCACGACGAAGGCCATGGAGAGCACGCCGGCGCTCTCGACGCCGCCGAGCCAGGTGGCCACCATCGTGAGGATGGGCAGCATCGCCGCCCAGACGGCGGCGCCGAGCGTGTTGAAGAGGTAGTCGCGCTGGGTGAGGTGCTCCTCGTAGATGGCCTCCTGCCCACCCAGGTTGCCCTGGTAGACGCTCGCGAACAGGCGGTCCCACCAGCCGTTGATGAGGCGGGAGAGCGCAGAGGGCTCGCGCTCGGTGATCACATAGCGATCCTGCGCGAAATCTGCTGCACGACGGCGCTCCTGACGCTGCTCGAGGCGGTCGGCGCGCATCTTCGCCCGACGCGCCCGTATGTCGAGCAGGAAATCCTGGAGCATGCCGGCCGTGCCTCCTTTCGCATCATCGCGTCGTTGCCGTCCACCATGGTAGCGCCTTTGGGACGCGCATGCGGCGAGGTGGCGCATAGCACAGGGCCCGGGGCGAATTCCCCGGGCCCGCTACCGTCGTGATATGAGGTTTTTCAGTCGCACGCGATGGAGCCTTTGTGCACCGCTCCTTCTCCGCTAACCCGAATGTTTGAGGGTCTTGTCCGCTTCTTACGCGGTTCGCTTCTCGCGGTTTGCGCTACTTGGCGCAGGCGGTGCGATTGAGCGCGTACGCTATCTGCTCGCTGCCCGTTGGCACCACCTCCTCGGCCGGGGCCCTGGAAGATAAGGGACCAAACCTCTGCTTACCTGGATAGTAGCTGAATGCACATCCGGCACGGGCCTTGCAAGCCTCCGGCCGGCCGACCGGTAGCAAGCAGCCCGCAAGCGGGTCCTTCTCGTGAAAGGACTATGGAAATTGGCGTCGGATCACGGCGATGCCCGCCTCAGCGGGCCTGGTTGCGCTCCTTCATCGCACGCTGGATGTCGCGCTGGACGTCGCGCTTGGCCATGTCGGCACGCTTGTCGTAGAGCTTCTTGCCCCGGCCGAGCCCCACGGTGAGCTTCACGCGGTTGTGCTCGTCGAAGTACAGCTCGAGCGGCACCAGGGCCAGGCCCTTGGCCCGCAGGCGCCCGGCGAGGTTGTCGATCTGGCGCCGGTGCAGCAACAACTTGCGACGACGGTCGGGATCCACGTTCCATACGCCGCCGTTGGAATACGGGTGGATGTGCGCACCGACCCACCACACCTCTCCACTACGTATGATGCAGAACGAGTCGGTGATCTGACATGCGCGCTCACGCAGGCTCTTGACCTCAGTGCCCGTAAGCACCACGCCTGCCTCGAAGGTCTCCGTGATCTCGTAGTCATGCCGGGCAGTCCGGTTGCGGGCGATGGTCTTCTTGCCCTTCTTGCCCGGTATCTCCTTGCCAGACTTCTTAGTGGGCATCGTCAGCCTCCTCGCCCTCGTCGTCGCCCGAGTGGATGAGCTCGAGCAGCGCCATGCAGGCCTTCTCGCCGACAAGGTCGCGCGCACGGATGGTGAGGTTGGTCGCCACGTTGCGATCCCCCATCGCTGCCGCATCACCCGCGCACATGAGCAGGCACACCGCGATGTCGGCATTGGCGCCATCGGGCAGGCCCTCGGCAGCCAGAAGCTCCTCGGCCTGCTCGTCAGTCATACCGGCGGGATCGGCGTCCGTGCCAGCCGCAAGGTCCATGGCTGCCGCAAGGGCATCGTCGTCAGCATCAATGGCCTGTGCTACATGCAGGCACGCAGCTGTGGCACGCGGGTTTTCCGCTGCCCTGAAGTAGTCGGCGAAGTTGAGGTAGGCACGCACGAGGTGAGACGCCT
>CACZNT010000166.1 GCA_902782635.1 uncultured Coriobacteriaceae bacterium | reverse complement strand
AGCAGGTCGAGGCAGCGGTCGGTGGCGTCCACGTAGATGAGCTCGGCGCCGAGCTGGTTCTGGAAGACGTCGATGACCTGCTCGGACTCGCCGGCGCGCATGAGGCCGTGGTTCACGTGCACGCACACGAGCTGCTTGCCGAGGGCCTTGATGAGAAGGGCGGCCACCACGGAGGAGTCCACGCCGCCGGAAAGGGCCAGCAGCACCTTGCCGTCGCCCACCTGCTCGCGCGTGTAGGCCACGGCCTCCTCGATGAAGGCGTCGGCGAGCTCGGGCGTGTTGATGCGGGCCATGTCGTCGGGGCGAACGTTGCTCGTGAAGTCCATGGGGCCTCCTCAGTTGGGCGCGGCAGGGTTGCTGGCACACAGTATAGGGAGAGGGGAGGGCGACGAGGCCCATGGCGGGCGCGTGCGTAATTTTCTCGCAACTGCCAGGCGGGCGACGTTGCCCGCCGTAGGTGACCGCCAGGCTAGGCCATGTCGAAGAAGCGCTGGTACAGGTCGAGCTGCTCGTCGGTGTCGATGCTGGAGGCAAACTCCACCGAGCCGCGTCTGGTCTGCGTGCCGAGCAGGCCCGCCTTCGAGAGGCGCCTGCGCAGCTGGCGCGCCGTGCCCGCCCCGCCATCGAAGAAGCGGACGTCCTCGCCCAGCACCTTGGCGATCTGGCGACGGACGAAGGGGTAGTGCGTGCATCCCAGGACCACGGCGTCCACCTTGCCCGCCCACTCCCCGACGAGCTTCTCGAGCAGCTCGATCACGTCGGGCGCGTCGAGGTTGCCGCGCTCGATGCGCTTTGCCAGCCCGACGCAGGCCACGGCCACGATTTCGCAGCGCTTGGCGTACTCCTCCTCCAGGCGGTGGTACTTCTCGAGCGCGAGCGTCACCTCGCTGCCCATCACCAGCACGCGGCCGCCCTCGGCCGCCTCAGCTGCTGGCTTCACGGCAGGCTCGACGCCGATGACCGGCACGTCGGGGAACTCCGCGCGCAGAGATTCGGCCGCAACGCTCGTCGCCGTGTTGCACGCGATGACGATGGCCTTCGCCCCGCGATCCACCATCCGCCTTGCGATGGCGCGCGACATCTCGAGGATCTCGTCGGTACTGTGCTCGCCGTAGGGCGCGTTCGCCGAGTCGCCGAAGTAGCTGAAGTCCTCGTTGGGGAGCTCGTCGACCAGCGCGCGCAGCACGCTCACGCCGCCCACGCCCGAGTCGAACACCCCTATGAAGCCGTCGCGAGAAGGCATCATCCGAGCAGCCTCTCTGCCCATTCGGCCTCGCGGAACCCCACGAGCACGAAGTCGTCGCCCACGACGATGGGGCGCTTCACCAGCATGCCGTTGGTGGCGAGCAGGTCGAGCGCCTCGCCCTGGCCCATGCCGGCGTCGAGCTTGGACTTCACGTCCATCTCGCGGTAGAGCATGCCGCTGGTGTTGAAGAAGCGGCGGAAGGGGAGACCGCTCGTCTCCACCCAGCGCGCGAGCTCGTCTGCCGTGGGCCTGTCCTCCACGATGTGGCGGTCGACGTAGTCCACGCCGTGATCGTCCAGCCACTTCTTGGCCTTCTTGCAGGTAGAGCACTTGGGGTACTCGACAAAGAGAACGCTCATGCGCGATTCCTCCCATCTGGCTATTCAGCTACAGTCTAGCGCTTGGCGTCGCGGCGGGGCCGACGTCGGTCTGCGGCAGGCCCTGCGTGCAGAAAATCTCGCGGAAGTGGCAAAAAATTGCAGTTTTCCAAGTCATGGGGACCTGCTGCCAGATAAGCACGAGAACCTTGGGCCTTCTATCTGCGGCAACACAAGTGCCGTATTCCCCGGGTGTTTAAAAGACAGCCCCATGACTTGGAAAACTGCAATTTTTTGCCACTTCCGCGAGATTTTCTGCACGCAGGGCCTGAGACCGAAGTCGGGACCCTTCACGTGGAATGTGTGCCGAAGCGCGGTCGAGGCTCAATGCGCACGGCAAAGCTGATACATTGGTTGCTGGAATTTGCAGGATACGCTTGCTATCTGAGGAGCAGCTCTATGAAGACCTATCTCGTCACGGGTGGCGCGGGTTTCATCGGATCGAACTTCGTGCTCTACATGCTCGAGAAGCACGACGACATCCGCATCGTCAACGTCGACAAGCTCACCTACGCGGGCAATCTGGAGAACCTCGCTGCGATCGAGGGCGACGAGCGTCACATCTTCTCGCAGACCGACATCTGCGACAAGGCCGCCATCGAGGCCCTCTTCGAGCAGTACCAGCCCGACTACGTGGTGAACTTCGCGGCCGAGAGCCATGTTGACCGCTCCATCACCATGCCCGAGGTCTTCGCCACCACCAACGTGCTCGGCACGGT
>CACZNT010000165.1 GCA_902782635.1 uncultured Coriobacteriaceae bacterium | reverse complement strand
CTCCTGGGCGCTGCCGGGCATCTTGCCGTTGCGCGAGAGGTTGTAGAAGAACATGAAGCCCGAGTAGAAGTAGATGCCCTCGAGGATGTAGTTGGCCATGCACACGCGCAGGAAGGTCGAGGGGCGACGGTCCTCCACGAACTCGTTGTAGAGGTCGCCGATGAAGGTGTTGCGGCGCAGCAGGTGCTCATCGTCGCGCCACTGGTAGAGGATGGAGTCGCGCTCCTCGGGCGAGCAGATGGTGTCGAGCATGTAGGAGTAGCTCTGCGAGTGGATGGCCTCCTGGAAGGTCTGGATGTCCAGGCACAGGTTCACCTCGTTGGCCGTGACGTAGGCGCCGATGTTGGGCAGGTTGGCCGTCTGGAGCGAATCGAGGAACACCAAAAACGACAGGATCTTGTCGTAGGCCGTGCGCTCGGCGGGCTCGAGGTTGGGATAGTCCTTGATGTCCTGGGCGAGGTTGATCTCCTCGGGGACCCAGAAGTTGTTCATGGCCTGGCGGTACCAATCGCTCACCCAGCCATAGCGCATGTTGTTGAAGTCGTTGAGGTTGGTGGTGTTGCCGCCGATGATGCGCCTGAGCCGCACGTCCGTCTCGCCCTCCGGGTTGAAGAGCGGCTTGCGCTCGAGCGGCTTGTCCATGTCGATGGTCATGCTTGCGTCCCTTCCTGCAAAGTGTCCCTGGTCGGTCTCGCGCGAGCTACGAAGAGCAGCTCTCGCACTCCTCCACCTCGAGCGACTTCGACCTCACATAGTAGATGGTCTTGACGCCCTCGCGCCACGCAAGCAGGTACAGCTCGAGCACCTGGCGCATGGTGTAGTCGTTGGTGATGTAGAGGTTCATGCTCTGCGCCTGGTCGATGTGGCGCTGCCGAACGGCCGAGGCGCGCACGCTCCAGGTCTGGTCGATGGTGTGGGCGTTCTTGTAGTACCAGAAGGTCTCGTTCGAGAGCCCCGGCGCAATGCGCGGCAGCATCATGCCCTTCTTCTCCTCGAGGAAGAACTTGCGCATGATGGGGTCGACGCCCGCCGAGGTGCCCGAGAGGATGGAGGTCGAGCTCGTGGGGGCGATGGCGAGCAGGTAGGCGTTGCGCATGCCCGCAGCGGCCTTCTCCCTCACCGCGTCCCAAGCATCGCCTGCGTAGGAGCGCTTGTCGAAGTAGGCGCCCGTCTGCCAGTCCGACCCCTCGAAGTGGCTGTAGCTGCCCTTCTCGGCGGCCAGGTCGGCTGAGGCCTCGATGGCATGGCGGTTGATGCGCTCGAAGACGTCGTCCACGAAGGACAGGTGCTCCTCGCTCTCCCAGGTGATGCGGTTGTTGGCCAGCATGTGGTGGTAGCCCGAGATGCCCAGGCCGATCGAGCGGTAGCGATGGTTGGTCTCCTTGGCGTAGGGCAGCGCGTAGAAGTTGAGGTCGATGACGTTATCGAGGGCGCGCACCACCGCGCGGACGGTGTCGCGCAGGTGCTCATCATCCCCCACGTCGAGGCGGCCGAGCGAGAGCGACGCGAGGTTGCACACCACGAAGTCGCCCGGACGGGTGGTGGTGACCACCACGGTGTCGCCATCGCGGGTGACAATCTCACGCGAGACCGTCTCGATCTGGCTCGTGTTCTGCGCGATCTCGGTGCAGAGGTTAGAGCAGTAGATGACGCCGGCGTGCGGGTTCGGGTTTGCGCGGTTCACCGTGTCGCGCATGAACGCGAACGGCGTGCCCGTCTCGACGGCGCTCTTGAGGATGAGGCGCACCACCTCGCGGATGGGCATCGTGCGCTTCGGGATGCGCGAGTCGGCGACACAGTCCAGGTAGCGCTTCTCCCACTCCTCGCCGAAGTAGTCCTCGAGCGCGTAGCCCTTGGTGACGAGGATGTCGTGCGGGTCCATGAGGTGCCAGTCCTGGCCCATGTCCTCGTCGACCATCTTCCAGAACAGGTCGGGATAGCACACCGCCGGGAAGACGTCGTGGGCCTTCATGCGCTCGTCGCCGTTGTTCGTGCGCAGCTGCAGGAACTCGGGCAGGTCGCGATGCCACACGTCCAGGTAGACGGCGACGGCGCCCGCGCGCATGCCGAGCTGGTCGACGGCCACGGCGGTGTCGTTGATGACGCGAATCCAGCGGATCACGCCGCCGGCCGCGCCCTTGAAGCCGCGGATGGAGCCACCGGTGGCCCTCACCTTGCCCAGGTACATGCCCATGCCGCCGCCGTACTTGGAGACCTGGGCGAAGTTGTCGATGGAGCGGTAGATGCCGTCGAGGGAGTCGGGCACGGTGTCGATGAAGCAGCTCGAGAGCTGGTGGTGGGGCTTGCGCGCATTGGAGAGCGTCGGCGTGGCCATGGTGACCTCGAGCTTGGAGAGCATGTCGTAGAAGCGTCTCACCCAGCCCATCCTGTCGTCGGTCTCCTTCATGGCGAGGTGGAGCGCGATGCCGAGGAACATCTCCTGCGGGGTCTCCAGCGCCACGCCCTCGTAGGAGCGCACCACGTAGCGGCGCAGGATGAGGTCGAGGCCGGCGTAGTCGAAGAGGTCGTCGCGGCGCGGGTCGATGAAGCCGGCGGCCTCGTCGAGCTCCTCGGGGGTGTAGCGCTCGAGGATGTAGCTGCCGTAGAGCTTGCGGTCCACCAGCGCGCGGACCTTCTCGTAGAAGCTGGTGATGCCGCGGCTCTCCATGAGCTCCTCGACGTCGCGATGGAAGGAGAAGGCCAGCACGCGGGCCGCGATGTGCGACCACTGGGGCGACTCCTGGCTCGTGAGCTCGACGGCCGCGCGCGTGAGCGCGTCGAGACGCGCCGCCTCGTCCATCCCGGGCTTGACGAAGCTGCGGAAGCGCGAGCCCAGCGCCGCGAGGCCGTACTCCTCGCCGGGGAAGTCGCGCTGCACGCGCTCGAGCACGGGGCCGAGGTCCTCGTCGCCCACGACGTCGACGATGTCGAGACGGGCGCGGCGCAGTTCGGCGTGCTCGTTGCGATAGAGGATGTAGGCCTTAGCCTCGTCGAAGAAGCCCTGGCTCATGAGGGCCTTCTCGACGATGTCCTGGATCTGCTCGACGCTCGTGGCGCCGGTGGATTCCATGTCGCGCTCGACCTGAGCGAGCAGGGCCTCGAGCTCAGCCTCGGATGCCTTGCGCCCCGTCGCCGCGAACGACTTCGCCATGGCGCGGATGATCTTCGAAGGCTCGTAGGACTCGGTGGCGCCGCTTCGCTTGGTGATCTCCATGTTGTTCCGTTTCTCGTGTGCAGGAGACGCAAGCCCTTTCGGGCCCGCGGGCTCCCTGTCGTGGAATTGCATCTAGCACTGTATCATTTCCACCCCACATAATGGGGAACAAGTTTGCGAGAGGCACAATATATAGTTGTCGTGTGAAAATATGACAAAGGGGACAGTCCCCTTTGTCATGACAAAAGGGGCAGGTACCGACGTCACATCTCGGCGAGGAGGGCGTCGAGCAAAGTTGTGCAGCCTTCCATCACGTCGGCGAAGGTCGCGTCGAAATTGCCCGTGTACCACGGGTCGGCGATGCCGCGCGGGCGGGACGACCAGTCGAGCAGCAGGTGCACCTTGCCCTCCGGATCCGCCTCGGCGGCCTCCTTCCGGCTCACCGAGGGCCAGCTCCAGCCAAAGCCCGTCTCCCCCAGAAGAATGCGGTACATGCCGGCGAGGTTCTCGGCATCCATGCCGATGATGAGGTCGAACGCGTCGTACTCGTCGCGCGTCATCTGGCGCGCGCGGTGGCTGCCGCAGTGGATGCCCTCCTCAGCCAGCTTGGCGCGCGTCCCGCGGTGCACCGGATTGCCCAGCTCCTCACGACTCGTCGCAGCGGAGTCCACCTCGAAGAGCTCGCCCACGCCGCGCTCGCGCGCTAGGTGGGCGAAGACGTACTCGGCCATGGTCGACCGGCAGATGTTGCCGTGGCAGACGAACAGGATGCGCCTCACGGGGCCCGCGCCGCTCATGCCCGTTCCCCTACTTTGCGGAGTTGAGGTGCGCCTGGATGCGGTTCACCAGCATCTCGAGCGCCACCAGGTTCTCGCCGCCCACGGGGATGATGATGTCGGCATAGCGCTTGGACGGCTCGACGAAGGCCTCGTGCATGGGCTTCACCGTGGAGAGGTACTGCGTGATGACGGAGTCGAGCGAGCGTCCGCGCTCGTTGACGTCGCGCACGATGCGCCGCAGGATGCGGACGTCGGCATCGGCATCCACGAACACCTTGATGTCCATGAGGTCGCGAAGCTCCTCGTGGTGGAAGATCATGATGCCCTCAACGATGATCACGCGCGCCGGGTGCACCGTGGTGGTGAGATCGGAGCGGTCGTAGATGGTGTAGTCGTAGACGGGCACCTCCACCGTCTCGCCGCGCTTGAGGGCGGCGAGGTCGGCGACGAGCATCTCGGTGTCGTAGGCATCCGGATGGTCGTAGTTGAGCAGGACACGCTCGTCGTAGGTCATCTCGTGGTGGGCGCAGTAGTAGCTGTCGTGGGTGATGACGGTTATCTCGTCGCCCAGCCTGCGGGCAACCTCCTGCGTGATGGTGGTCTTGCCAGAGCCGGTACCTCCCGCGATACCGATCACGATGATGTCGCCCACGACCACTCCCGTCCCTCGTCACCTTTCAGCTACCTCATTATGGCGTGCGGACGCTGCCGAGGGCAAGGACGTAAAACCGCAGGGGGTATGCGAGGCGCCACCTGGGCTTTTTCAACGGTCAAAACGGCACGGCGGATAACAACCATGCATT
>CACZNT010000164.1 GCA_902782635.1 uncultured Coriobacteriaceae bacterium | reverse complement strand
TGGCACCGGGGGCCTCCCTCACAGCCTGTTGGGCGAAGCTTAGAACAGCTCGCCGCACTTCTTGCAGACGCGGACCTTCTTGCCCTCGCCATCGACCGCATGGCCGACGCGGGTGGCCTGGCCGCACTTGGGGCACACGAGGGCCACGTTGGAGACGTCGATCTTGGCCTCCTGGCTCACGATGCCGCCCTGCTGGTTCTGCTGCGTGGGGCGGGTCGCCTTCTTGACGATGGCGACGCCCTCGACCATGACCTTGCCCTCAGAGGGGAAGGCACGCAGGACGTTGGCCTGCTTGCCCTTGTCCTTGCCGGAAAGGACCTGGACGAGGTCGCCCTTCTTGACGTTCATCTTAGGCATCTTGTCGTCCCTTTCCCTAGAGCGTCTCGGGAGCGAGCGAGACGATCTTCATGTACTTGTGGTCGCGCAGCTCGCGGGCGACGGGCCCGAAGATACGCGTTCCGACCGGCGTGCCGTCCTTCTGGATGAGGACTGCGGCGTTCTGGTCGAACTTGATGTAGCTGCCATCCTTGCGGCGCGTCTCCTTGGCGGTGCGCACGATGACGCAACGCACGATGTCGCCCTTCTTGACGCTGCCACCGGGGGTGGCCTCCTGAACGGCGCAGATCACGACGTCGGCGATGCCGGCGTAGCGACGCTTGGAGCCGCCCAGGACCTTGATGCACTTCACACGACGCGCGCCCGAGTTGTCGGCGACGGTGAGCATGCTCTCCATCTGAATCATTGGTGGTACCTCCAAAGGGTAGCCCGCCAGAGGTGCGCCCACACGAGCGGCGCACGTATGCGGGAGGTTTCACTGTCGCGCTACTTGGCCTTCTCGATGATCTCCACGACGCGCCAACGCTTGGTCTTGGAGAGGGGGCGGGTCTCCATGACGCGGACGGTGTCGCCAAGGCCGGCGATGCCCTCCTCGTCATGGCAGTGCAGCTTCTTGGTGCTGGTGATCATCTTGCCGTACTTGGGGTGACGCTTGCGCACGTCGATCTGCACGGTGACGGTCTTCTCGCCGGAGAGGGACGAGACGATCCCGGTGCGGACCTTGCGCGAGTTCCTGGTTTCGGTGTCTGCCATGTCTCACTCCTGCGATCTAGTTCTGGGCAGCGGCCTTGTCCGCTGCAATCTGGCGCGCACGCATCTCGGTCTGGACGCGGGCGATGTCACGCTTGACGAGGCGGACGCGGGCCGTGTTGTCCAGCTGGCTCGTGGCCATCTGGAAGCGGAGGTTGAAGAGCTCGGCACGCCCCTCCTCGAGCTTCTTGGCGAGCTCGTCGTCGGTGAGCTCACGAATCTCGGTCGACTTCATGGTTACTTGTCCTCCCCGTCCTGCTCGGCGCGGACGACGATCTTGGTCTTGATGGGCAGCTTGTGCTGCGCGAGGCGGAGGGCCTCACGAGCGACCTCGTCGGAGACGCCGGCGATCTCGAACATGATGCGGCCGGGCTTGACGACGGCCACCCACTCCTCGGGGTTGCCCTTGCCGGAGCCCATGCGGGTCTCTGCCGGCTTCTTGGTAATGGGCTTGTCCGGGAAGATGGTGATCCAGACCTTGCCGCCACGGCGCATCTTACGGGTCATGGCGACACGGGCGGCCTCGATCTGACGGTTGGTGATCCAGTGGGCCTCCTCGGCACGAAGGCCGTACTCGCCAAAGTTCAGGGCGGTGCCACCCTTTGCCTGGCCCTTCATGGAGCCACGCTGAACCTTGCGGTGAAGGACGCGCTTAGGTGCCAGCATTAGTTGCCCCTCCTCTCATTGCGACGGCGGGGACGGCTGGAGCCCTCGAGCGCCGGGTTGGGCGCGGGCTGGCCGGGGAGCTTCTCGCCGAGGTAGATCCAGACCTTCACGCCGCAGGCGCCCATGGTGGTGCGAGCGGTGGCCTGGCCGTAGTCAATCTTGGCGCGAAGGGTGTGCAGGGGCACGCGGCCCTCGCGGTACCACTCGCGGCGACCCATCTCCGCGCCGCCCAGGCGGCCGGAGCACTGGATGCGGATGCCCTTGGCGCCCGCCTTGGAGGCGGACTGGACCGCGCGCCTCATGGCGCGACGGAACGCGATGCGCTGCTCGAGCTGCTCGGCGATGGACTGGGCGACGAGCGTGGCGTCAAGCTCGGGACGCTTGATCTCGATGACGTCGACGGCGACCTGGCCCTTGGAGACCTTGGCGACCTTCTCGAGGTCGGCGCGGAGGTTGTCGATCTCGGAGCCCTTCTTGCCGATGACGATTCCCGGGCGGGCGGTGTAGATGGTGACCTTCACCTTGTCGCCGGCGCGGTCGATGTCGACGCGGGACAGGGCGGCCTTCTCGAGGCGCTTCTCGAGGAACTTGCGGATCTCGAGATCGTTGCCGAGAGTCTCAGCGTAGTTCTTGTCGGCGTACCAGCGGGAGCGCCAGTTCTCGGTGATGCCGAGGCGGAAGCCGGTAGGCGAAACCTTCTGACCCATACTTCGCTTACGCCTCCTTTCGAGGAGCGACGGTGACGGTGATGTGGCTCATGCGCTTGTTGATGCGGGACGCGGAACCCTTGGCGCGCGGACGGATGCGCTTCAGCGTGGGGCCCTCGTCGACGTAGCAGCGGGCGATGACCAGCTCGTCGGCGCGGAGCTGGTTGTTGTTCTCGGCGTTGGCGACCGCGGAGCGGACGACCTTGGCAACGTCGGTGGCGGCGGCGCGGTTGGAGAACTGAAGGATCTCGAGCGCCTGGGCAACGGACTTGTTGCGGATCATGTCGATGACCATGCGGGCCTTGCGGGGCGCAACGCGGACGTACTTAGCGGTGGCCGAGACCTCGTTGTTGTTAGCCATTAGCGTCTACCTCCCTTACTTAGCCTTGTGGCCGCGGAAGGTACGGGTGGGCGAGAACTCGCCCAGCTTGTGACCAACCATGGACTCGGTGACATACACGGGCACGTGGTGCTTGCCGTTGTGGACGGCGATCGTGTGACCGACCATCTCGGGATAGATGGTCGAGGAGCGCGACCAGGTCTTGATGACCTCCTTGGTGCCGGCCTCGTTCTGAGCGATGACACGCGCGAGGAGGCGAGTCTCCACAAACGGGCCCTTCTTGAGACTTCTGCTCATGCTTTCTTTCTCCTACTACTCGTGTTCCGGCTACTTGTTCTTCGTCTTGCGGCGACGGATGATGAGACGGTTCGAGGCCTTCTTGGGGTCGCGCGTCTTCTTGCCCTTGGTGGGG